>CAMYWS010000204.1 GCA_947302865.1 uncultured Clostridia bacterium | reverse complement strand
TTCGACGTCGATCGTGATCCGATCCAATGCCGACGCGTCAAGCGTTTTCGGCGAAGCGCCGAAGGTCAAGGGCGTCATACGGATGAAGGTCGACGCCTGTTCGGCGTTCAGCGGCAGCGTATACGTGACCGGAACACGGTCTGTGATGCGGAAGCGTTCGGAAAGATGCGAAACGACTGCATCGTTGGAATACGTTTCCTTTCGGAGCCGGTCCCCCATCAGCGCGCGGATCTCCTCAAGATACCGCTTCCCCGGAACAAGCTTCAAAAGCGTTCCGTCCGGTTTCAGTACGCGCGTGAATTCCGCGTAATGTGCCGGAGAAAACAGGTTCAGAACGACGTCGACGGACGCGTCCGCGACCGGAAGCTTCGTAAGATCCCCGACCGCCCACAGGATCGGCCCGCCGCCGCGCGCGGCAAGGAGGATCGCGTCCTTAGAGAGATCGATCCCGATCGTCGTCTTCCCCTGCAGACGCTTTGTGAACGTACCGTCTCCGCAGCCCGCGTCGAGCACAACGGCGGGATCGGCAATCATCGCGGACCGGATCGCATCGGTCACCGTATCATAGAAGCCCGCTTCGAACACGCTGCGGCGCGCTTCAAACAGTTCCCTGTCATAGTGGGAAGGCGCCGCGTTCGGCGCAAAGTGTACGTATCCTTTTCTCGACGGATCGAAGGTGTGTCCGTTTGCGCACACGAGCGACGCACCGGTCTGCAAAAAAGCCGCCCCGCAGACGGGACAGCGCAGGAGCGTTATGGAATTGAAAAACTTGTCCGCGCTCACGGTTTCGGCTCTTCCCGTCGGGCGTCAAACTCGAACGCGTCCTTCGGCAGCGTCGGTTCCGGCTCTTCCGGCTTCGCCTGTTCCGCTTCATCCTTTTCGCGGCGGCGCCGCATCGACCGCGCAAGCTCGTCGCAGATCAGAAACAGGATCACGATCCCGACCATCGGATAGGTCAGCGCCGTAACGTCCTTCCCCGTAAACTTCAGCACAAGGATCACCGCGAGCAGCGCCATGCCGAGCGCGCCGAGCACGATCTCTGCCGTTTTCCAAAGTCGTTCGTTTTTCATACGGTTCCCTCCGTAAAAGTCAATCATTCAATTCGCCGCGAAGATACGCTTCGGCGATCCCTTCCGTGCCGTCGCGGTCCGACGGGATCACGCAATCCGTATGCGTACGGTCCATCATGTATTTCAGGATCGTCCCGCCCTGCAGGATCACGTCATAGCGGCGTATGAGCAGCGGGATCCTCCTGCGCACCGGCTCCGGCACCTTCGAAAGCTGCAGGATCAGGTAATCGAGCTCTTCGCGTCCGATCCGCTTCAATCCCAAAGGATCGTACTGCTCCTGTTTCGCGAGCATCGCGCCTATCGTGGAGATCGTTCCGCCGACGCCGAAAACGGGCGTCGGAACGGTTTCGGGTACGCGCGTTCGTCTGTCCATCCATTGAAACAGCTCGCGTTCCAGCGAATCGGGATCCTGTGAATCGCACTGCTCCTTTGCGCGCACACACCCGCACGGAAAGCTCAGCGCGCGGTCCTTCGTGACGATCTGAAAGCTGCCTCCGCCGATGTCGAACACGGTCCCTTCCCCGCCGGTAACCGCGGAAAACGCGAACGCGCCTTCCTCCTCGCCGGACAGCACGCGCACGCGCACGCCGGTCTCCTTCAGCACCTTCGCAACGAAATCGTCCCTGTTCTCCGCGTCGCGCACCGCGCTCGTCGCATACGCGACGACCGGGACGCCGTACCCCTTTGCCGTCCCGTAAAACGCGCGGATCGCTTCGATCGTGTCTGCCATCCGATCCTGCGCGAGCTTTCCCGTCGCGTCGACGCCCTTTGCAAGGCGCGTCATGTTCAGGGTTTTGGAGACGCGGCGCACGCAGCCGTTCTCCGTTTCGCCGAGCATCAGGCGTACGGAGTTGCTGCCGATATCGATCACTGCAATGTCCGGTTTCATTCTGCCGTTACCGCGCTGTCATCCTGGATGAGCTTGTCCTCCTGATAATGCCAGCCGTATTTGATCATGCCCTGTTGGATCTTATAGGAATCCGTGCGCATGAACTGCAGGTTTTCGCGTTCCTGCGCATAGGTGCGTTTTGTCTGATTGAGCAGCTCAACGCGCGTTTCATACTCGTCCTGCGCCTTGCGGATCTGAAGCCGCTGTGGGATCAGGACTACGAGCAAAATCACCACGCACGCGATCAGTACGAGGATAAAATGGATCGGTTTGAAGTGGATCGTACGGACGATCCGTTTTGACGATTCTTCCATAAATAATAGTATAACAGATACCGCGCCAAAACGGAACCTATTTTTTGCGGAATTTTTGTGTCATTCGCGCAAAGATCGGCGCAAACAATCCGTAAACCGCCGCAAAGCCGCAAAGAAACGCCGCCGTGAGGAATCCGCGCACCGTCCCGTAGTTTGCGAGAAACAGATATCCCGCAAACAGCAGAGCGCCTGTAAGCACAAATACGGCGTCGCAAAGATGCGTGACCCAGCGCCTGCCCGCCCGGGTTCGGATGACGCGCAAAAGCAGATACACAAATCCCGTGACCGCGCCGCCGTGAAAGAGCAGCAGCGTTTCAAACGGCTGTGCGGTGACGTCTCTCATCTGCGCCGGAACAGGAACGGCTTTCGCTCCGGCTCCGGCTGCTCGTACTCGACCGACGCGATATTGCCCTCCAGTATCACCTGCCCGTCCTCCGGGTTCAGCTTTCCGAGCTTCAGCCCGTCGCCCCAGACCGTCAGCGTGCCCGCCTGCGTGACGACCGTCATCTCGTCCTCCTGAAAGCTCTCCACGTCCAGCACGCCGGTGATGCGCATGCGCCTGCGTCCCTCGATCGTCAGCGTATGCGCCGAGGGCGTCGTGAGTTCCTTTTCGCGTTTTTCCATATCGAGACCTCCTGCCTTTGCTGCATTGTATGTGCAGCGCGTCGTTCTTACGCCGCAAAAATGCGCAAACCGCAGCTATTTTTGCCGAAACGCTTGACAACGCTTTCGTTCGTCCATAAAATGGTATCAACAAATCCGTTTTGTCATATCTGTATTTCCGTACAAAATCAATTCAATACCGGAGGCATTTTTTTGTGAATTCATCCGAACTCAACACATTGACGATCGCAGAGCTGTACGCGCTCGCAAAGGAGCACGGGATCCCCTCGTTCCGCAAATACAAAAAAGCACAGCTTATTGAGCTTCTGCAGGCGCCCGCGCCCGCGCCGAAAAAGCGCGGCAGACCCGCAAGATCGGCAAAAACGCCGGAAACGGTCACGGAACAGCCCGC
>CAMYWS010000203.1 GCA_947302865.1 uncultured Clostridia bacterium | reverse complement strand
TCACGCACGCAGTGTTCGAGCATCGCGGTGTCCACGACGGAGTCCGCCTTTGCAACGCCGATCCGCGCAAGGAAATCGCGCACGGCGGCGGCGGGGTAGCCGCGGCGGCGCATGGCGCACAGCGTCGGCATTCTCGGATCGTCCCAGCCGGATACGAAATGCTCCTCGACGAGACGGCGGAGATAGCGCTTCGACATGATCGTGTTGGTGAGGTTCAGTCGCGCAAATTCGATCTGACGCGGTTTCGGATCAAACCCGCAGGCGTCGACGACCCAGTCGTACAGCGGACGGTGCGCTTCGTATTCCAAAGAGCACAGCGAGTGTGTCACGCCCTCGATCGCGTCCTGGATCGGGTGCGCGAAGTCGTACATCGGATAGATGCACCACTTGTCGCCGGTCTGGTGGTGCGCAATATGCAGGATGCGGTACATGGCGGGATCGCGCATGTTGATGTTCGGGCTCGCCATGTCGATCTTTGCGCGAAGCGTCTTTGCGCCGTCCGGGAACTCGCCGTTTTTCATGCGCTCGAAGAGGTCGAGGTTTTCCTCGACGGAACGGTCGCGCCACGGGCTGTTTTTGCCCGGCTCGGTCAAAGTCCCGCGGTACTCGCGCATCTCATCCTTCGAAAGATCGTCGACGTATGCTTTGCCCTCTTTGATGAGCTTCACCGCAAACTCGTAGCACTGATCGAAATAGGACGAACCGAAGCGGAGCTGATCCCATTCAAAGCCAAGCCAGTGGATGTCCTCCTTGATGGCCTCGACGTACTCGACGTCCTCTTTGGTGGGGTTCGTATCGTCGAAGCGCAGGTTGCACGTACCGCCGTATTCCTCCGCAATACCGAAGTCAACGGTCAGCGCCTTTGCATGACCGATGTGCAGGTAGCCGTTCGGCTCGGGCGGGAACCGCGTTTTGACGGGTCGGTTCATGTGTTTCATGTCTTCTTCGACGAATTCTTCGATGAAGTTCTTGCTCCGTTCTTCCATTGTGTATCCTTTCCTCGGAATCGCTTCCGATCGGGTTTTCCGAAATAATATCTTATTATAACGCGTACGCGCGCGATGCACAAGACGCGATTTTGTTTTTTTCGCGATCTTTACATAAGCGCGGACAAACCGCGCACAATAGCATTGCCGGCGTGACCGGTAGATTTCAAACGGAGGAATACCCATGACAGCGAAGAACGACAAACGACGTGAAAACGACGAACGTAACCGGAGAAGCAATCCGAATGAGCGCAGGCACGCGGATTCGAACCGCGACGGCGACAGTCAGCGCAACCGCAGCGACGACGACCTGTTCGGCACAGACGAGTATTGACATGCGCCGGGGAAAAACGGAAAAGATCCGCTACGTTCCGAAAAGGACAGTCAGCATCCCTTCCGACACGGAGGGAAGCTATACCGGCATGCCGATGACGAACGAGCAGTTTTCACAAGGCGATCCGCACCCGACGCAGGACGCGGACGATCTGTAAACAAAACAGCGCTTTTTACCCGATAAAGGACAATACCACAAGGTATGGTCCTTTTTTGTTGACAGGCGGCAACATTTCGTATATAATGCTCCTGTTATGTTTAATTACATTGTAAAATTGGGTATTTTATGGAGGAAAGAAACCCGATTAGCGCCGGGCCCCAAAGAGGGTGACGAGGGATGGCAGTGATCGAAAGATTCGGCGGGTGCTGCCACGGCACGGTATGGCATGTCGAAAAGGGAACGACAAAAAGCGGAATCAAAACCGCAACAGAACGATCCCGGACGTCGTATGAAAAACGGTCCGCGCATAGAATACGGCGCGGGATCCGTCATTCAGAAAAGGAGTACAATCATGAGAGTTATCATTCAGGATAATTATGAAAAGATGAGCCTTTGGGCAGCGCATTATATCGCGGACAGGATCAACGCGCACAAGGAAGCGCGTCCGTTCGTGCTGGGGCTTCCGACGGGTTCGAGCCCGATCGGCGTGTACAAAGAGCTTGCACGCATGAACAAGGCGGGGGAAGTCTCGTTCGCAAACGTCGTCACCTTCAACATGGACGAGTATCTCGGCCTTCCGCATGAGCACGACCAGAGCTATTGGTATTTCATGCACGACAACTTCTTCGATCATCTGGTCGACATGAAGCCCGAAAACATCAATATTCTGAACGGCATGACCGACGATCCCGAGGGCGAATGCGCACGGTATGAAGAGAAGATCAGGTCCTACGGCGGCATCGACCTCTTCATGGGCGGCATCGGCGTGGACGGTCATATCGCGTTCAACGAGCCGTTCACATCGCTGTGCTCGCGTACCGGGGTCAGAAACCTCACCACCGACACGCGTATTGTCAACTCCCGCTTCTTCGGCAACGATCCGGAGAAAGTGCCCTCTCAGGCGCTTTCCGTCGGCGTCGGCACGGTTACGGACAGCAAGGAAGTCCTGATCCTCATCAACGGACACAACAAGGCGAGAGCGCTTGCGGCGACCGTTGAAGGCAACGTCAGCCACAAATGGACCTGCTCCGCGCTGCAGATGCATAACGGCGCGATCATTGCGTGCGACGAAGCCGCCTGCGGCGAGCTGACCGTGGACACCTACAAGTACTTCCTCGATATCGAGAGAAATGAGAGACTGTAAGATGTACACGATCAAGGATTTATTCGACCTGGACCATACGCTGGCGAAGGACTATCTTTCTCAATACACCTATCCGTGGGAAGCGCTGAAAGGCATCAAGGAATTCATCCTTGCGCTCGGTCCAACGCTCGGTGAGGACTACGAAGAAGTCTCCGAGCACGTCTGGGTGCATAAGACCGCGAAGGTCTTTCCGTCCGCATACTTAGGCGCGCCCTGCATCATCGGACCCGAAACCGAGGTCCGGCACTGCGCGTTCATCCGCGGCTCGGCGCTGGTCGGCGCAAACTGCGTCGTCGGCAACTCCGTGGAACTAAAAAACGTCATTCTGTTCGATAACGTGCAGACGCCGCACTACAACTACGTCGGCGACTCCATCCTGGGCTATAAGAGCCACATGGGCGCGGGCAGCATCACCTCGAATGTCAAGAGCGACAAGCAGCTTGTCATCGTCCACAACGGCGCGGAACAGATCCCGACGGGGATCAAAAAGTTCGGCGCGATGCTCGGCGACTTTGTCGAGGTCGGCTGCAACGCGGTCTGCAATCCCGGCACGGTGATCGGACGGCACAGCAACGTCTATCCCACAAGCTGCGTACGCGGCGTCGTGCCGGCGTACAGCATCTGGAAGGACAACGGGACGGTAGCGACGAAGGAGGAACGGTAATGGGCAAGTATTTCGGAACGGACGGCTT
>CAMYWS010000202.1 GCA_947302865.1 uncultured Clostridia bacterium | reverse complement strand
AGTAGGCGCGCATGTCGCGCGCAAGGATCGCGCGGGAAAAGATGCAGTCTAAATTACCCAAAAGCATCAGGCTCTGATACAGCTCGTCCGCATACGGCGCGATCAGAGCAGTCAGTCCCGCAAGGATGCGTTCGATCTCGCGCTTCTCCTCCGCCTGCAGCTGTTTATAGGTGTTGCCGAGCTCGACCACCGCGGTCGGTTCGATAAAGACCGTCTGTCCGCTGCCGCTCTGGTCATGGATCAAACCGCCGATCTGCGCGCGGTGTTCCGCCTTCACAGGGATCGCGTAGCGTCCGTTGCGCACCGTGACGATCGGTTCCTGCAGATATTTCTGATAGGTCGGGCTTTTGATAAAGCTGTTGAGCTTTTCCTTGACGCGCTCCAGGGTGATGCGCATCTGTCTGCGGATGCGGTTCAGCTCCGGCGACGCGTTGTCGGCAATTTCGTCCTCCGTGAGGATGCATCGCGCGATCTCGTTCTCGATCTCCGCGTGCGCGGAAAGCGGATTGGCAAGCCGGTGCAGCGTCGTTTCGTCATCGCCCGCAAGCAGGCGTTCGCGCGCGCGGCGGCTTGCCTTCAGGCATGCTGCAAGGTTGAGGAGTTCCGCGGGCGAAAGCGCATAGGACGCCTTCACGCGGGTCAGCGTGGTCCGTGCGTCCGGGAACGAGTCGATCGGAGATCCGCCGATGCGGCGGCAGACCGCGTCTGCCTCCCACGTCTCCCGCAGCAGCAGTTCCGCACGTTCGAGGTCGTCGGTCGGATGCAGCGACGCAACAAATTCGCGCCCGATGTCGGACGCCGTATGGGTCGCACATTGGGCGCGGATCTTATCAAATTCCAGACTTCTTAATGCTCGTTCGTTCATTTCCGCATCTGGTTCATGTCGCCTACGACGACGGTGATCTCCTGCGTGGCGCCGCTGCGCTCGACCGTCAGAACAATCTCGTCGCCGACGCTTGTCGCGCGGATCGCGTCTACAAATTCGTCCTGAGAAAGCTCGACGCCGTTCAGCGCGACGAGCCGATCACCCACCTTGACGCCAGCCGCTTCCGCGGGACCGCCTTCGGTGAGACCGTAGATATATACGCCCGGGGTCCTGACCGTTTCGGTCGGTTCCAGATAGGTCACGATGGTTACGCCGATACCCGGACGCACCTTGGAACCGTCTTTGATGATCGACTGCGCGATCTCGATGACGTTGTTGATCGGCAGCGCAAAGCCGATGCCCTCGGACGAGATGTTCTGTCCGTATTCGTCGACGCCCGCGGAAGTGTACTTCGCGCTCGTGACGCCGATGACCTCGCCGCGCATGTTGATGAGCGGACCGCCGCTGTTGCCGGGGTTGACCGCCGCGTCGGTCTGCAGATATTCGTTGACGAAGCCTTCGATGTTGATCTCGCGCGAGAGCGCTGACAAGATGCCGAACGTGACGGAGCCGGAAAGCTCGTCCGCACTGATCGGATCGCCGATCGCGAGCACGAATTCACCGACGCGCGCCGCTGCGGAATCTCCGATCGGAAGCGCGCTCAGTCCCTCCGCTTCGATCTTCAGCACGGCGACGTCCGTCTGCACGTCGCCGCCGATCAGCGTCGCGTCGACGGTCCTGCCGTCCGGAAGCGAGATCTTCAGCTCCGCCGCGCCTTCGACGACGTGGTGGTTCGTGATGACGTAGCCGTTTTCGGTATAGATGAAACCGGAGCCGCTTCCCGCAAGGACGGGATCGGCTTTCCCGGTCTTTTTCTGATAGTTCAGAATTCCGACGACCCCGGGCGAGACCGCGTCGACCACGTCCGGGATGCTCGCAAGCTCCGCCGGATCGAACGGCTGCGCAAGATACGGCTTGACGTCGGGATCGGGCGCGGGCTTTGCCGCGGGCGTAATCGCCGCAGGCGCCTGTTCCGCCGCGGGCGAGCTGTACGCCGCGCCGTCGTCAAGATACAGACCGCGCACGACGAAATCGGTGAACCGGTCCCAGCCCTGTCCGTTGTTCGTCAGGGCAAAGTACGTTCCGCCGCCGAGCAGCAGAGCGATGACGACGCACAGGATGATCACGAAGATGTTTCCCGCGCGGCGCGCGCGCCGCAATGACGTCGTGTTTTTGTAGTCGGTCGGATACGGATAGAATTTATGAGACATTGTGTTTACCTCCGTCTGGTACTCGTTTCGCTGCGCTTGCGCGCTCCAGTGTAAAGGTGAATTGCGTGCCGCGCCCTCTGGCGCTTCGCACGGTGATGGACTGCCCGTGGCTCTCGATGATGCGCTTGACGATCGAAAGGCCGAGGCCTGAGCCCATCTGCGGTGCGGGCGTGTGCGCCTTTTCGACCTTATAGAAGCGGTCGAACACATGCGGCACGTCCTCCTGCGGGATGCCGATGCCGGTGTCGCGCACCGTGACGTAGACGGTCTTGCGCATCGAATAGGTCGAGACGGACAGCGATCGCCCTTTCGGCGAATACTTGATCGCGTTGTCGATGAGGTTCCGGAGGACCTGCCCGATCTGCGTCGGATCCGCGTAGACGGCGCACTGCTCCTGCGCGAAGTGCACCTCCATCTCCATCTCGTTTTCGATCAGCCGCGCCTCGAACGTCAGAAGCGTTCGCCTGATCAGTTCATTGACGTCAAACACCTCGAAGTTCAGCTGGATCGTGCCCGATTCGATGCGGGCAAGGTCGAGGAGGTCGTTGACCAGCGTGACCATGCGGCGCGTTTCGTTGAGAACGATCTCGATGTATTCCGGGTAGTTTTCCGGAGGGATCGTACCGTCCTGCATCGCTTCGAGAAAGCCCTTCATCGACGTCAGCGGGCTGCGGAGCTCGTGGCTGACGTTTGCGACGAAGCTTCTTCGCGTATCCTCCAGGTCCCTTAACTGCTCCGCCATCTCGTTCAGACTCTTGCCGAGCTGCGCCGCTTCGTCGCGGCCTTCGACGGGAATGCGCGTTGAAAAATCCCCGCGCGAATAACACTGCACGGCGTGATTCATTTCAACGAAAGGATTGATGACGCGATAGGCGGTATAGTAGGAGACGATGCCGGAGCCGATGAGCACGAACGCGCTGACGAGAACGGTCCAGAGGATCATGTGCCCGAGTGCGTTCCGCATCGGGGAAAGATCGCCGCTGATGAGAAGAACGCCGCTTTTGACGTCGTTTCCGACGGTACAGTATGCCGTCAGTACGGGAAAGCCCGCGTTTTTATAGTAGCTTCGCGTCGTTGCACCGATCGGATCGGCGTGTTCCAGTACTCCGCGGTAATCCGTTTCGGAAAGCGACTGCTTTGCATACGCTTCCCAACGGCTGTCTGCATAGATCGCGGTCACGTCGTCATGCTCCACGACACGTTCCACGAGCAGATCGTTGTCTGCGGCG
>CAMYWS010000201.1 GCA_947302865.1 uncultured Clostridia bacterium | reverse complement strand
TGGCAGGACAGATCCTGATCGCGCAGAGCTTTGAAACAGCGCTTCGTTTTCGCGTACGCGCGGCGACGGCGGATTATTCGGCGCTCGCTTCCGCCATGGAAGCGGAGCTTTACGGCATCTATCTCTACTACAACACGGCGTCGCCTGACATGTATGAGGAGATCTTAAAGCGCGCGGGCTCAAACCAGGGCGTGGAATCGCCCTGCGCGCTCTATGACACGGACGCGCATCTTCTGACTGCGGGCACGGATGATTTTCCGGAGACGCTGCCGTTTTCGGAGCTTCGCGTCCGGCGCTTTGCGTACCGGCTGTTAAAGGACGGCGACCGCACGGTGCTGGACACCGCGGGCTGCGTGTCGATCGGCGGACGGAACTACTTTCTGTCCGTACGGTACGACGCGACCGATCTCATGCGGCTCCGCGCAGAGCAGATCCGTTCGGTCACGATCCTGCACATCATCACTGTCGCGGTCTCGATCGCGGCGATGCTGCTGCTCTCCTACTTCACCACGAAGCCTTTGAGACGCCTGCAGCGCTTCACGCAGGTCATCGGCGGCGGCAACTATACGCGCCGCGCGCGCGTCACGACGCTCGATGAGATCGGCGATCTCACCGTCGCGTTCAATGACATGACCGGCTCGATCGAACAGAAGGTCGAAGCGCTCGAACGGAACGCCAAGCAGCAGAAGGACTTCGTCGCAAACTTCTCGCACGAATTGAAGACGCCGATGACCTCGATCATCGGCTACGCGGATATGCTCCGGAGCACCGAGCTCGACGAGGAGGACGCCTTCATGGCGGCGAACTTCATCTTCACCGAGGGCAAGCGGCTCGAGGCGATGTCGCTGAAACTTATGGACCTCATCGTGCTCGACAAGAACGAATTCAAGCTGATCCGCGGCTATGCGCGGCGCGCGCTCGGTCACGTCGTCGCGGTCGTCACGCCGATGCTCGAAAAGGCGGAGCTGACCTTCAATTACGACATCGAGCAGCAGATCATTCTGTATGAAAAGGACCTGCTGCTGACGCTCGTGCAGAACCTCATCGACAACGCGCGCAAGGCAAGCTCGCCCGGCAAAACGATCACGCTGTCCGGACGCCGCGAGAACGAACGCTACCGGATCTCCGTGCGAGACGAGGGCATCGGCATCCCGGAGGAGGAGATCTCCCGCATCACCGAAGCGTTCTTCATGGTCGATAAATCCCGTGCGCGCGCACAGCACGGCGCAGGGCTCGGGCTTGCGGTCGGCAACCGGATCGCGCAGATCCACGGCAGCACGCTGCACTTTGAGAGCAAGGTGGGCGAAGGCACGCTCGTCTGGTTCGACGTGCCGCTTTACAAGCGCGGAAAGGGGGACGGTGACGAATGAAGAAGTTTCGTTTGTTTGCGGACCGCGACCGTGAAACGCGGACGCGCATCGTCTATATCGCGCTCACGGCGGGCACCGTTCTCATCGCGTTCCTGCTCGTTCTCTTAAACCGCGGGATCTTCGCGCTGTCCGAAAAAGCGCTGTACGACGATCCGAAGTACGAGGCGGTCAGCATCATCAGCGCAAACGGCATCGGCGCGCCGCTGTCCTTTCCTACGCGCGTCTCGCTGTTTCTCGGCTGCGAACGGCAGGGCGAGGAGCGCGCCGTCATGCCCGGGGAGATGAGCGAAACCGAGATCACGGAAAAAATCAAAGCGCTCTGGAGCGACACGCTCGCGGCGCACGCGCCGAACGGCAGGCTCGGCACCGGCGAATCCGCGGATTCCGTGCTGAAGAGGAGTCGCTACACCGTGACGCTGCGCGATTTCTACAACGACGGCACCGGCGCAAAGCTCGCGCTTTGGTGCGCGCAGGCGTACTACAACGCCGATGACGGGCGGGTCTACTGCCTGTCCGTCGAGTTTGACAGCCGCACGGGCGAAGCGTATTCGCTGAGCTGCGCGCTGTTCGAGAACGTGCAGCCGGAGCAGGCGGAAGCGGCGATCGTGCCGCTCCTCACCGCCGACGGCTATGCGGACACGCTCGCCGAGCAGGCGGTCCTGACCCCGACCGCAAAGGGCTATACCGGCACGCTCCGGCTTCCGGACGGGCTGAAGCTCGAGATCTATTACAGCGCAAACGAGCAGTACGAGATCGCGTTTGCGCGCTGACCGCCTGCGGCAAGTGAGCAGTTCAGCGTTTACAGTTTGCAAAGCCGGGACGCGGCGCACAGGTTTTTTTGATCGACATGTCACATTTTCCCGTTCTCGGTTGTCTATAAAGCAAAGGATAAATGAAGGAGCTCTGTATGAAAAGGACGATTGCGGTTTTGCTTGCATGTGTCATGATGCTGACACTTTCCGCCTGCATACACCGTCATAAGATCGAGCATCGGGTTTATACGGACGATTATCCGACGCTGTATGAAAGAGAACTCATGGAGATCTTCGGCAGCTATACGCTTGGTGAACGTGTGGAGAAGCATGTCGACGGCGAGGAGTGCGGCTGCGGATGGGTTCAGGACGAACTGGACTGGTACGAGTGGGAGATCACCTATCGGGACGCCTGCGGACAGACCATGACCTGCACGATGAACAATATGCGCACGCTTTCCTATCAGCAGTATGAATGGCTCGAGGATCAGATCGGGACCCATTTCTTCACCGGATATGTTGAGCGTTACTATGACGGCTTGCTGTGGGAGAGGGGAAGCTACTGCTTCTGCTCCCTCGGCGATTTTGTGAACAGCTACAGTAACAAAGGGGAAGAGTCCCGCATGGAGATCGGCAAAGCGTATCGAAAGAATCTCGAACAGAGCGAGGACCGGGTTCCGCTGTACGCGCTGAGCTATCGCGAACTCCTTGCCCACTATCCGATCATGCTTTCGATATTCGTCCAGTTGGATGACGAGACGATGGGAGAACGGGACTGGGAGGAACACTTCAACGACGCAGTCGACCGTCTCGAATCGATGACGGCGGCGATAGCGGAGGAGATCGGAGACGGGCTGAACCTCGAAGCGCAGGTTTACAGCCGCGCGGAAAGAGTTGAGCTGAACCGCCGGAAAGCATGGCTTTACTATCTCAGAGGCGAGCAAACGGACGGCAAAGATCCTTTTATGTTTGACCACACGGTTTTTGAATCATACATCGGACAGTTCTGGCTTAAGGACGAACCGGCGCAGTAAATTGCGCTTATGTGCAGGGGTGACCTTGCGGTCATGAATTGGCTTATGCCGTGAATTGACGGCGGAGCCGTCATGAATTGCGGTAAAACCGCATGAATTGCGCCTGCGGCGCATAAAATGCTTGCAATATATTCATAGCTTCCATATAATAGATTTGTTATGGAAGCTTCGAATCGTAAAAACAGAATGGGAACGGAGCCGGAGGGACGGCTCCTTCTTTCTTTGGGC
>CAMYWS010000200.1 GCA_947302865.1 uncultured Clostridia bacterium | reverse complement strand
TGCAAGTGTATCAAATGCTTTTCTTCGCCGCAAATGATCTGGCCCCTTTTGCGGCAGGACGTTTATGCCCGGAAGACGCGCATGATCAGACAGTATGCCGCGAGAAACCCGAAGACAAGACCGAGGATGAGCCCGACGATCGCCGAGGGCAGACCGCGCTTTTCGGGGCTCTGGATGCGGGCAACGATCCCCGCAAAGCCGAAGCAGCAGGCGAGCGGCGCAAGGAAAAACGTCGTCGCCGCCGCGCAGTATAGGATGCGCAGGTCGAAGCGCAAGAGCTTACAGAGCAGCGTCAGCATGCCGAACACAAAGGTTCCGACGCCGAGCAGCAGCGCTGCGGTGCTGCGCTTGCAGGTCTTTTGCTCCGGCGCGGGCGCGGGTATTTCCGGCTGTTCGGGGACCTCAAAGGTCGTGCCGCAGTTCGGGCACGTCCGCAAAGACGCATCCGGCAGCGGTTTCCCGCATTCAGGACAGAACATGTTCGTTCCCCTTTCGTGCCTTGTTGCGTTTTCGGATCAGCATCAGCACGTACCACAGGATGACGAGCACCTGGAAGATGGCCGCGACCATAAAGAGCATGGCGACCTTTTTGATGCCGGCGATCGCGACGAACGAAACGTAGATCGCGCCGCACAGCGTCCATACAAGCCCCGTGACCGACAGCGCCTGCCACAGCAGATTGCTCCAAAGGTGACTGAACACAACAAGCAGGATCATGCTGACCGGCACGGCGTAGACAAACGCGAGCCAGCGCACGTCGACCTTCGCAAGATAGCACACGAAGAACCCGATCGCGGCGACGAAGAACACAAGCCCGATCGAGATCAGCGTGATGATGATATGGCGGGTCTTCTGCTCCGCCTGCGAGCGCACCAAAGGTCCCTCGCGCAGGAACGCGTCGAGCGGCACGTCATAGAGGTCGGCGAGCTTGCACAGCACTAAAAGGTCCGGCATACCGTCGCCGCGCTCCCATTTTGAGATCGATTTATCCGAATAATTCAGCTTTTCGGCAAGCTCCGCCTGCGTCATTCCCGCGCGTTTCCGATACGCCGTCATCTTTTCCGCAAGCACGGTGCGAATTCTGTTTTCTTCCATGTAACCCTCAAAACACCCTGTCTGCTTGGATTCTACTCCCGGTAGAGCCGTCATTCTCCATCTCTACCGGAGCGCTTCCGGGCGATAGACGCCCGTTCCGCCGGAATAGGGTGCATTTTTCATAAGATGCGTCTATTATAATGGCAGAATGACTTGATTGCAAGTGCGAATTGCGTCACACGGAGGTCACAAATGCAAAATAATCGTGTCATTTCCATTTTCGGCGATTCGATCCTGAAGGGCGTACGGATGCTGTCCGGCACGACCCGCTACGGTACAACGGACGATATCGGGCTTGAATCCATCGCAAAAAGCCACGACTGGATCCTCGACAACCGTTCCCGTTTCGGCTGCACGATCCAAAAGGGCGAGCTTTTATTGAACCGTCAGCTCGAAAAGGGCGAGGCGCCCGCGGCGGTACTTTTAGAGTACGGCGGCAACGACGCGGACTTCCGCTGGGCGGAGGTCTCCGAACATCCCCACGACGAGCACGAACCGAATACGCCGCTGCCGGTCTTCATTGAAACGCTGCGCCGCATGATCCAAACGCTTCTGGAGCACGGTTCAAAGCCCGTGCTGTCCACCCTGCCGCCGATCTCTTCGGAGCGGTACCTCGACTGGATCACGCGCGACGGGCTGTCGAAGGAAAACATCCTCCTTTGGCTCGGCGACGCGAACGCGATCTATCGCTATCAGGAAAAATACTCGCTCGCGATCGAGCGCATCGCCGCGGAAACGGGCTGCTCGCTCGTCGATCTGCGCAGCGCGTTTCTCGAAAAGCGCGCCTTGCTCCCCTACCTCTGCGCGGACGGCATCCACCCGAACGACGCCGGGCAAAGACTCATCCATGAAGTCTTAAGCCGCGCCGCGGACCGCATTCCCTCGCTCGTTTAGCTTCTCCCGTACCAAAGCAGTCCCATGCCGTCAGGCTGTCGTATCATCGGTCAGATTGCCTGCGGACAATCGCGCGGTATTTCAAAAAAGAAAACATCGGAATAACCAATGTAAAGGCTTTACATCCTTTGTTTTCGTATGGTAAAATGAATATAAATGAATTCATGGAAAGGAAAATACAGCATGGTAAGAATTTTTGATATCTCCGGTCAGACGGCGATCGTAACGGGCTGCTCCACGGGTCTCGGCGTCCAGATGGCGCATGCGCTGGCAAATCAGGGCTGCAACATCGTCGCCATCGCGAGACGGTTCGACAAACTCGAACAGGTTTGCAGGGAGATCACCGAACAGCACGGTGTCAAGACCCTGCCGATCAAGTGCGACATCACGGACACAAATCAGGTGGAAGAAACGGTCAGAAAAGCGATCGACACCTTCGGCGGTGTTCAGATCCTGGTCAACAACGCGGGTACAGGCGCTGTTGCGCATGCGGAGAACATTACGGACGAGCAGTTCAAGCAGGAGTTCGATATCGACCTGTTCGGCACGTTCAAGTTCGCGCGCGCGGTCGCAAATCAGGCGATGATCCCCGCGCATTACGGCCGTATCATCAACATTTCTTCGATGTACGGTCTCGTCGGCAACAAGGTCGCAGGCTCCGCGCCCTACCACGCGGCAAAGGGCGGCGTCGTGAACCTGACCCGCGCGCTCGCGGCGGAATGGGCGATCTACGGCATCACCGTCAACACCATCTGTCCGGGCTACTTTTACACGCCGCTCACCGAGGAAACGTTGAACTCGCCGTTCTTCCAGCAGCACGCGAAGCAGACGATCCCGATGGAGCGCTACGGTCACGCAGGCGAACTGGACACCAGCATCGTGTTCCTCTGCTCGCCGAACTCCACCTACGTCACAGGCATCGCGCTCCCCGTCGACGGCGGCTATACCTGCATCTGAGTCTGTCGGACAATTCATAAAGCGATCAAGAGGCTGTTCAAACCGAATCCGGTTTTCGAACAGCCTCTTTGCAATCTGTATATCGTCGCACGCGAACCGTCAGTCCGCGTAGTTGTTGAAATAGTTCTGCACCAGCACGATCGGCGTGCCCTTGTCGCCGCTGCCGCTCGTGAGGTCGCACAGCGAACCGATGAGGTCCGTCAAACGTCTCGGCGTTGTGCCCTGCGAATCCATCCGTCCCTTGAGGTCGCGTTCTTTTTCGCGGATGCGCGCACGGATCGCCGCGGTCAGCTCCTCGCCGGACAGCGCCTTGAACTCATTGTCCGCAAGGTACTTGAGCTTCAGCTCGTTCGGAAGTCCGATGAGCCCGTCGGTAAAGCCCGGAGATACGACCGGGTCCGCCAGCTCCCAGATCTTGCCGACCGGATCCTTGAACGCGCCGTCGC
>CAMYWS010000199.1 GCA_947302865.1 uncultured Clostridia bacterium | reverse complement strand
AGAATTCAAACTCCGGCAGGATCTTCATTTCGTCCGCAATGCCGGTGTCCTTCATATACTGCACGGCGGCATTGACGATGTTGCGCGGATACTGCGCCAGCGGACGGTTCTGCGGATAATCGATGATCATCGCGTTTCCGATCATGGTGAGCGTCTTGACGGTGCAGAACGGATCGATCATGGCGGTGTCCAGATCGGGGATGTAGACCATGTCGCTCTTTTCGACGACGGCGTAGCCGTAGTTGGACGCGTCGAAGCCGATACCGTTTTGTAACGTTTCCTCGGTGAAGTTGGCTGAGGGAATGGTCACATGGCGGAACTGGCCGTCGATATCGACGATCTTGAAGTCGACCATCTTGATGTCCTGCTCACGGATCATCGTCATAATTTCCTGTGCGGTCATAAGAATGCAAATCCTCCGTTATTTCTTTTTAGGGGCGATTTCCACCTCTATTCGACCACATTTTAACATACCGTTCCGTGTTTGTATACGGGTCCGGACGCTCCCAAAAAAATATAATAAATTCTTTGACGGAACACCCGGCGCATGGTAGAATACAGACAATCGAAACGGAAAGGCGGCGCGAACATGGAACCGAAAAAACTGCTCATCACCGGCTTTATGCCGTTCGGCGGCGAAGCGAAAAACCCTTCGTGGGAGGCGGTAAACGCGCTGCCCGAACAGATCGGCGGATGGAAGCTGATAAAGCTTCTTCTGCCCGTGGAATTCGGAAAAGCCGCGCGTCTTGCGATCGAAGCCGCCGAAGCGTGTCACGCGGACGCGATCCTCTCCGTCGGGCTTGCCGCAGGAAGGACCGCCGTCACGCCGGAGCTTGTCGGCGTCAACGTTCGCGACGCGTCGATCCCCGACAACGCGGGACAAAAGTGTTCCGGTGAGCCGATAAAGCCGGACGGTCCCGCGGCGTATTTTTCTACGCTTCCGGTACGAACCATGACAAAAGCGATCGCCGACGCCGACGTCCCCGCAAAGCTCTCGTATTCGGCGGGCGCGTATGTGTGCAACGATCTTCTCTACACGCTGCTCGATCATTTTTCCGGCACGGAAACGCGCGCTGCGTTCGTGCATATCCCGCTCGAAAGGGACCTGCCGATTTCCGACAGCATCCTTGCGCTGACCAAAGCGATCGAAACGGTATAAAAACCGTATGACGGATCTGAAATCATCGAAAATCGAGTGGATCTTTTTCGATCTCGGCTCCACGCTGATCGACGAGACCGAAGCTTACGCGCATCGCGTCCGTGAAACGATAGCGGGCACGAACGTTTCCGTTACGCAGTTCAACGCTGTCATGCGGCGATCCTTCTCGCAGGGATCGGACGGATATAAGGAAGCGCTTGCTTTCTTTCATTTGCAGAAAACGCCGTGGCACAGCGAGGATGAACGTCCCTATCCCGACTGCGCCGCCGTTCTCGAAGCGTTGAAAGCACGCGGATACCGGCTCGGCGTCATCGCGAATCAGGTCCCCGGGACTGCGGAGCGGCTCGAAAAATGGGGGCTTCTGCATTTCTTCGACGTGGTCGCGGCGTCCGCGGAATTCGGCGTCGCAAAGCCAGATCCCTCAATCTTTCTCCGCGCATTGCTGAAAGCCGGATGCAGGCCGGAAAGCGCCGTTATGACCGGCGACCGCATCGACAACGACATCCTTCCCTCGCAGGCGCTCGGCATGAAAGCCGTGCGGGTGCTGACCGGTCCCACCGCCGTCTATCGACCCGCCGACGACCCTTCGGACGCGGTTGTGTGCTCCCTTTCTGCGCTTCCCGATCTGTTCTGAATAACCGAAAACGCCCGCGACGCGCGTCGCGGGCGTGTTTTTATGATCAGTCTGACGGTTCGTCCAGGATCCGTATGCCTTTCCGATTTCCGAGCCGTTTGAGCGCGTGCTCGCGGGCTTTTGCGATCGATTTGATCTCGGAATCGGTCAGCGGCGATCTGAGTCCGGTGATCATGGACGTGTCCGCGTATACGGGCAAGACGGTGAAACGCGGCGCGTTTCCGCCCCTCCGGACCGAAAACGTCGGCAGCACGGCAGCGTCGCAAAGCGTCACCCTGCCCGTTGCGAAATCCTTTTCGAGCGTGATCTCGGCAAACAATCCCACCATCTTCTCGAAGGTATTGTTGGCGGTGAAATTGCCGAGCGAGTACAGCACAAGTCCGGTATACGGTCCGTCCGCACGCTGTACGGTCACGAATTCCGCTTCCTTGACCCGGTGCGGATGCGAGCCGATAATGCAGTCCGCGCCGGCTTCGAGAAGCTGTTTTGCATACTGCCGTGTCGCTTCCGCCGCCGGTTTGTCGTTTTCGAAATCCCAATGCGCAAACAGGATCACAAACTCTGCGCCTGCCTCGCGCACGCGCCGGATATCCCGTAACACATCTTCATGCAGCTTGCTCCCGTTCAGCAGATAGGCGACCGCCGTTTGCCTTTCCTCGTCGCGCATCCGGCCCGCCGAGCCGGAATTGACGTTCCTTGTGGAGGCGACGAAGCCGATCCTGATCCCGTTCAGTTCCACGATGCACGGTTTTTCGCGATCCTCCGCGTTTAAAAACGTGCCGGTCTGTATGAATCCGTTCGCACGGATCGTTTCGATCGTGCGGTACAGCGCGTCCGCGCCCATATCCAGGCAATGGTTGTTCGCGGTCGTGAGCATGTCAACACCGCTCTCCTTCAGCGCGTCGAGAACGGAATCCGGCGCATTGAACAAAAGCGCTCCAGACTTGTCCTTTCGCTGCGAAAAGCCCGCTTCCCTGCCCGCAAGCGGCGTTTCAAAGTTGCCGCACATCAGGTCCACCGATCGGAACAGATCCGCAAACGGCGCAAACAGCGTATTGAAATCATATTCGCCGCCGGACGTTTTTGTGTCTGAGAGAATCCCGCTCGGGATCATGATATCACCGACGGCGCCGATCGTAACAGTCGCGGGCTGCGGAACCGGCGAATCCGTCGGCACCGGCGTGGGCGTTTCCTCCGGCGCGGGAACCGCCGTCGGCGCAGGCGTGTTCAGGTTGGGCGCCTCCGTCTTCGTTTCCAGGGCGATCTCATCCTCCTGGGGGATCCCGACGGTTTCCGCCGTCGGTTCGGCAGTCGTCTCTGCATGCTGCTGCGCGCCGTTGTCCGCGCAGGCAAGCATGCCCGAAAGTATGATCATGACCGCAAAACCGATCAGTCGCTTTCCGAAACTCTTCATGTTCACTCCCGAAAGCGGGCGGCATACCCGCCCGTGTTTTGTTCATTATATCCTCTCCGCCTGCCGCTTGTCAACGTGAAAGCATCCCCCGAGCCATAAAAGCGGTGCGGTCCCAAACGGGGCCGCACCGCAGTCGGTTATGTGTTTTTCGCTCAGATCCGTTTTACGGTCTCAGCGCCTTTGCCG
>CAMYWS010000198.1 GCA_947302865.1 uncultured Clostridia bacterium | reverse complement strand
GCGTTCGCATCGAACGGATTGACGATGGACGAGTATGCGCACCGTATGCGCGAGATCGGCGAGCCGCTGCCGTGGGAGACGGTCGACGCGCTCGTGACCCCGGCGTATCTGAAGCGCGAATGGACAAAGGCGCAGGAAGCGCGAACGACCAGGGATTGCAGACAAGGCTGCAACGGATGTTTCGGAGAGCATTGTGAAGATTATTGCCGCGTTTGAAAAAACGAAAGAGATCAGCTATACCTCGCACCTTGACGTGCAGCGCACGCTTCAGCGCGCGTTCCGCCGCGCGTCCTTGCCGCTTGCGTTCTCGAAAGGCTTCAATCCGCATCCGAAGCTCAGCTTTGCGACCGCGCTTGCGACGGGCTACACGAGCGCAGGGGAATGGATCGAGGTCGAACTGGACAAAGATCTCACGCCCGAAGAATTTACGGCAAAAGTGAACGCCGCGCTGCCGGACGGCATGCGGTTTACAAAGGCGTTTGCTGCGGAAGACGGCTTTCCGACACTTTCAAAGATGCTCGTCGCCGCAAAGTATGTCGTCACCCTGTACACCGACGCGCCGGTCACGACGGATGATCTTTGCGCGGCGGTCGACGCGATCCTGACAAGCGGCGAAGTGATCGTGGAAAAGAAGACGAAAAGCGGGATACGGCCCGCGAACATTCGCCCGGAAATTTTGGGGGCGGAAGCGATCTCCGCTTCGGGACAGACTGCGACCGTTGCGGTCGTAGGCACGCTCAACGCGGCCGGGGGTCTGCGCGCAGAGACATTTGCGCGGGCGCTCTTTGAACGGCTGGCGGTGAACGGACGCTTCACGGCGCATCGGACCGCGCTCTGCTTTGAGGGGAGAGCCGAACTTCCGCGCCTCAGATAAAGGAAGGTTTTTATGAATAAAGAAATTTTAGTCGACGCCAACGCGTTCAATACGCGCGTGGCGGTCGTCGAGGACGGAACGCCCGTCGAGCTCTACGTGGAGCAGGAGGGCAGCGAACGTCTCGTCGGCAATATCTATCTCGGAAAGGTCCAGAACGTGCTGCCCGGCATGCAGGCGGCGTTTGTGGACATCGGACTTGAAAAGAATGCGTTTCTGTACGCGGGCGACGTGTTCACACCCGGCGACGCGTACGACGAGCTGGAGAAGATTCCCGAAACACGCAGGATCAGCGAGCTTTTGAAACCCGGTCAGAGCGTCGTCGTACAAGTCGCAAAGGACCCGATCGGCACCAAGGGCGCACGCGTCACGACACATCTCACGCTTGCGGGACGGTCGCTCGTGCTGATGCCGACCGTCGAGTACATCGGCGTATCCCGCCGTATCGAAAAGGAAGAGGAGCGTACACGCCTCCGTAAGCTCATCAAGGAGCTGAAGCCCGAGGGTATGGGCGTGATCGTGCGCACCGCTTCGGAGGGCAGGACGAAGGAAGCGTTCAAGGAGGAACTCGAAAGCTTACAGCATTTGTACGCGGACATTCAGAAAAAAGCAAAATCCGTGCGCGCGCCGAAGATGCTGCACGAGGAGCAGAGTCTTTTGTACCGCACAGTGCGCGATCTCTTGATGCGCGACGTGGACCGGCTGTTTGTCAACGACCGGAACGCCTACAATGAGCTTTGCAATATCGCGACCGTCATGGCGCCGAAGCTCAAGGCACGCATCCTCTTCAAGGACAGCGAAGCGCTGTTCGAACGCTGCGAAGCGGAGAGCAAGATAGATAAAGCACTCGCGCGCAAAGTCTGGCTGAAAAGCGGCGGGTATCTCATCATCGACCGCGCGGAAGCGCTGACCGTCATTGACGTCAACACCGGCAAGTTCGTCGGCAAGGACAACCTCGAGAAGACGATCACGGCGACCAACTGCGAGGCGGCGACGGAGATTGCGCTGCAGCTCAGACTTCGCGACATCGGCGGCATCGTCATCATCGACTTCATCGACATGGAGAAGGAGTCGAACCGACAGCTTGTTCTCACAACGCTCAAGAACGCCATGCACGAGGATCACACGCGCTCGCACGTGTTCGGGTTCACAAAGCTCGGATTGGTCGAGCTGACTCGCAAAAAGACCGGCAGAAGCATCGGTGACACGCTGAAGAATACGTGTCCGTGCTGTGAGGGCGAGGGCAAGGTGCTTTCGCCGTACACAGTGTTCAACAAGCTCCGCAAGCAGACGCTGCAGATCCTGAAGAGCTCGAACATCCGCCGCATGTACATCGAGGTGCATCCGGACGTGAAGGAAGCGATGGAAACGCTGTTCAAGCGCAACAGCACACTGTTTCCGGAAGTCGAGAACGTCAGTTTCTACGTTCGCGCAAACGAGAACCTGCATCCGGAAAAATACGTCGTGCGTCCTCTGCCGGATAAGAAGGTAGCGGAAGCGAAGCGCGTGTGCACAGTACTTCACTGAAGGTCTTTCAGGGTGTGCAAAGGTTCTTAAAACGTCACGACGTCAGAGAGAGGAATCCGTTATGAAAGCGCACAAAACAGCCATACCGTCCGTCCTACTGAAAATCTTTGCCGCTTTTTTCACGGCGCTGTTTTTCTGGGCGCTGATGCTGGCTGTGATACAATCCGCACAAAACAGCAGTTATCTGCCGATCGCGCTCGCGCCGGCGCTGACCGTTGTGCTTGTGCTGCTTTGGAAAAAGGGCCGCGCTCTGTATCACGGGATTCCGGATCACATCCTTGTAAAGCTGTTTGCGCTTGCCTGCATTTTCGCATTCTTCTCGATGCTGTATTTTTCGCACAGGATGCGGCTGCGCTTCGGCGTCGACACATGGGATTTCACCAGAATCCAGATCGACGCGTCCAACAAAGCGACGGGCGCGGGCGGCATTTCGACGAGCTACTATGCAAAGTACAGGAACAATCAGTTCATCCTTCTGATCCTTTCGCTGCTTTTTAAGACGATCCGGTGGATGGATCCGAACGCGACGGGCGAGGTTCTGCATCAATGGGCAATGGCGATGAACTGCGCGGCCATCCTGACCACCGTGATCCTGACCTTCTGTGCGGTAAAACGGCAGCAGGGAACGCACTTTGCCTTTCTTTCAGGATTGTTCCTGCTCTTTTACACGCCGCTCTGGCTGTATTCGCCGATCTATTATACGGACACAATGGGCCTTCCGCTGATCGTGCTGCCGGTCCTTCTGTATACGTTCCTGAAGGAAGGCAAAACGGTCCGCAATATTGTGATTTTCTGCGTCATGGGAATCGCGGTTGCGATCGGCATGAAGATCAAGATGAGTATACTGTTCGTTTTCATCGCGATTGGCGCAGCCGTGCTGTTGTTTGACCGGCAGAAAATCCGGTGGCTGTTCGTTCTTTCCGGCGCCGCCGCGCTGGTTCTGACCGTCTTTGTATCGCAGCTTGCGATCGACAGAACTCTGCGCCTGACAAAAGAACAGTACGATCAGTATCAGTTTCCGTATTCGCATTG
>CAMYWS010000197.1 GCA_947302865.1 uncultured Clostridia bacterium | reverse complement strand
CGAACGAGCACAAGGATCTGAGTCGGAAAGCGGCGCTGCGCGTCTTTGACGCAAAGGGTGAGATGGTCTTCCCGCTTGCGCAGCATATCGGCAAGCCGGCAAAGGCGATCGTCAAGAAGGGCGATCCCGTTTTGGTCGGGCAGCGCATTGCGGAAGCCGACGGCTTCGTGTCCGCCAACGTCATCTGCTCCTGCTCCGGTACGGTCAAGGCGGTCGAAAAGCGCCGCACAATCTCCGGCGCCATGCAGGAATGCATCGTGGTGGACAACGACGGGAAATACACCGAAACCGGCGACGTCTACGATCAGCCGATGCGCGTAAACCTGACGCGTGAGGAGATCCTTGCCGCCGTCAAGGACGCCGGCATCATCGGTCTCGGCGGCGCCGGATTCCCGACGCACGTCAAGCTTGCGCCGAAGGATCCGCTTGCGATCAGGTATCTGATCGCGAACGGCGCGGAGTGCGAGCCGTACATCACCTGCAACGATCAGCTGATGCGCGGATACGCGAACGAGATCGTGGAGGGCATGGAGATCGTTCTGACGCTGTTCCCGGCGGCTGAGGGCGTGATCGCGATCGAGAACAACAAGCCCGAGGCGATCGCCGCCATGCAGAAAGCGGCGGCGGGACACAAGCGCATCCGCGTACTGGGACTTCGCACAAAGTACCCGCAGGGCGGCGAGCGCAGTCTCATCAAGGTCATTGCGGGCGTTGATTATCCGATCACCAAGCTGCCCGCGGACGTCGGCTGCATCGTCGACAACGTCGGCACGATCTACGCGATCCAGCGCGCGGTCGTCTATCACGAGCCGCTGTTCCGGCACGTCATGACGGTGACCGGCGAAGCGATCAGAGAGCCTTCGAACTTCATCGCACGTGACGGCACGAGCTTTGCTGAGCTCATCGAAGCCGCCGGCGGCATCAAGGAAGGCACGGAAGCAAAGAAGATCATTTCCGGCGGCCCGATGATGGGCATCGCGGTGAGCACCGTCGAGGTCCCGATCACCAAGACGACCAACGCGATCACCGTGCTTGCCGCCGATCCCGTGGAGGTCGCCGACAGAAAGATGACGGCGTGTCTGCACTGCGGACGCTGCACCACGGTCTGCCCGAACGGGCTGATGCCGCAGATGATGGCGGACGCGGTCGCGGCGGGCGACTTTGAGCGCTACGAAAAGAAACTGTACGGTCTGGACTGCATCTCCTGCGGTTCCTGCACCTATATCTGTCCGGCGAAGCGTCCGCTGACCCAGACGTTCAAACAGACCAAGGCGGAGATCATGGCACGCAAGCGTGCGGCACAGGGAGGTCAGAAATGAATCAGAGACTGAATCTTTCCGCCGGTCCGCACGTACGCGATCGCTGGACGACGCCGTTCATCATGATGATCGTGCTGTTCGCGCTGACGCCTGCGGCCGTGATCGGCGTGGTCGTGCACTGGGTGAAGTTCCGGAGCCTGAACGCGCTGTGGATCATCCTTGCGTCGGTCGGCTCCGCCATGCTCACCGAGCTTCTGTTCTGCCTTGCGACAAGGAGAAAGATCACGATCTGGGACGGCAGCGCGGCTGTGACCGGTCTTCTGCTCGCCCTGTGCCTTTCGCCGCAGACGCCGGTGGTCCTTCCGATCGTCGGCTCCGTGTTCGCGATCCTCGTTGTCAAGTGCTGCTTCGGGGGCTTAGGCAAAAACTTCATCAACCCCGCGCTTGCGGCGCGCTGCTTCCTGCTCCTGTCGTTTAGTAACGGCATGACAAACTACCCCGGCGTAAACGGGCTCGGCTTGGACGCGCTGTCCTCCGCGACGCCCGTTGCGATGCTCAAGGCGGGCAGCATGGTCAACGTGACCAGGATGTTCCTCGGCACCGCGGGCGGCGTCATCGGCAGCTCGATCATCGCGCTTCTGGTCGGCGGTCTCGTGCTGTGGGGGCTGGACGTCATCCACGGCGAGATCTGCTTCTCGGTCGTCGGCGGATTCACCCTCTGCCTCGCCCTGTTCGGCGGACACGGGTTCGATCCCGGCTACCTGGCGGCGCAGCTGTGCAGCGGCGGCGTGATCATGGGCGCGTTCTTCATGGCGACAGACTACACCACCTCCCCCGTCAGCCGTCTCGGGCAGCTCGTCTACGGCTGTCTCATCGGCGTGCTCGGCGCGCTGTTCCGCATCCTCGGCAAGAGCGCGGACTCCTTCAGCTACTCGATCATCATCGCGAACCTGTTCACGCCTCTGATCGACCTGTACATCGTTCCGAAGCCCTACGCATACCGCAGGAGCGCGATCGATAAGGCCGCGGGCGTCGTCAAACCGCCGCTTTTCAAGCGCATTCCGAAGCCCGTTATCGCGCTGACGCTCATCGCCGCGCTTGCGGGCGTTGCGCTCTCCGGCGTATTCTCGATGACCAAGGATCCGATCGAAGCGAACGAGCTTGCCAAGAAGCGCGAATCCTTCAAGATCGTCTGCGAAGACGCGGCGGACTTCAAGGAGATTGACGCCGCGCAGAAGACGCTGGAAGCGCTGGACGGCGGCACCTACGGCGGCGGCAAGTTCGGCACGACGGTCATTGAAGAAGTGTACGAAGCGATCGACGCAAACGGCAATACCGCCGGCTACGTCTTCTCCGTCACCAACCGCAACGCGTACAACCCGCCCCTCAAGCTGGCGCTCGGCGTCGACCCGGATGGCAGGATCTTAAAGATCGCGTTCATCGAACTGAACGAAACGCCGGGCAAGGGCTCCAAGGCGGATGAACCCGCGTTCAAGGATCAGTTTGTCGGTCAGACGGATACCTCCGCGGTCGATACGATCTCCGGCGCGACCGTCACCTCGAAGGCGGTACTGAACGCCGTCAACGCGGGCCTCGACTTCTTCCAAACCGTGATCATGGGAGGAGGCAGATAAAATGAAGAATAAATATCTGGAACGGCTGTACAACGGCCTTATCAAGGAAAACCCGACGCTCGTCCTGATGCTCGGCATGTGCCCGACGCTGGCGGTCTCGACCGCCGCGATCAACGGCATCACCATGGGCCTCTCGTCGCTGGCGGTCCTGGTCCTTTCCAACTTCCTGATCTCCGTCATGCGCAACGTGATCCCCGACGAGGTCCGGCTTCCCGCCTACATCGTCATCGTGGCGTCGCTCGTTACGGTGGTCAAGCTGCTCATCAAGGCATACCTGCCTTCCGTCGACGCGGCGCTCGGCGTTTATATCGACCTGATCGTCGTGAACTGCATCATTCTGGGCCGCGCGGAAGCGTACGCAAACAAGCATACCCCGGGGCTTTCGGTCATGGACGGCATCGGCATGGGTCTCGGCTTCACCGTCGCCCTGACGCTTGCGGGTCTCGTGCGTGAGCTTCTGGGCGCCGGCACCGTGTTCGGCCTCACCGTGTTCCCGCAGGAATACGCGGTCGGCATCATGATCCAGCCGCCGGGAGC
>CAMYWS010000196.1 GCA_947302865.1 uncultured Clostridia bacterium | reverse complement strand
CGCATCAGGCCCTTGGTATACTCGTGCTTGGGATTATAGAAAATCTCCTCCGCCGTACCCTGTTCGCAGATCGAACCGGCGTACATGACGATGACCTCGTCGCACATCTGCGCCACAACGCCGAGATCGTGCGTGATCATGATGATCGCCATGCCGAGTTCTTCCTGCAGCGATTTCATCAGTTCAAGGATCTGCGCCTGGATCGTCACGTCCAGCGCGGTGGTCGGCTCGTCGGCGATCAGGATATCCGGTTCGCAGGCGAGTGCCATTGCGATCATGACGCGCTGCCGCATACCGCCGGAATGCTCGAAGGGATATTGATTCATGCGCTTTTCGGGCTCGTTGACGTTGACCAGCTTCAGCATTTCGATCGCACGTTCGCGCGCCTGTGCCTTGTTGCGGTCCGTATGCAGCATGATCGCTTCCATCAGCTGATGTCCGATCGTATAGGTCGGATTCAGAGACGTCATGGGGTCCTGGAAGATGATGGAGACTTTGTTTCCGCGGACGGTCTTCATCACGGATTCGTCCACGCCGACAAGTTCCTGCCCATCCAGTTTGATGGAGCCTGAAACGATCCTGCCCGTGGAGGCAAGGATCTGCATGATGGAATAGGCGGTAACGGATTTGCCGGAGCCGGATTCTCCGACGATGCCGAGTACCTTCCCCCGGTCAAGATTGAAGGAAACGCCGTTGACGGCTTTGACTTCTCCCGCAGGGGTAAAGAAGGAGGTATGCAGATCGCGTACTTTCAATAACGGTTCAGCTGACATTGTTTCGCCCTCCTTCTCAGTTTCTCAGCTTCGGGTCAAACGCGTCACGCAGGCCGTCGCCGAACAGATTCAGCGAAAGTACGATCAGCGAAATGACGATAGCCGGAATGATCATACGATACGGGTAAGAGGACAGACCGTTCAGCGCGTCCGAAGCGAGCGAGCCCAACGACGGCATCGGCGCATTGACGCCGAGACCGAGGAAGGACAGAAAGCTTTCCGTAAAGATCGCGTTCGGGATCTGCAGCGCAGTGGAGATGATGACCACGCTGATGCTGTTCGGCAGCAGGTGCTTTCGAATGATCCAGCTCCCCTTTGCACCGGCAGCGCGGGACGCGAGAACGTATTCCTGTTCGCGCAGCGAAAGGATCTGTCCGCGGATCAGTCGTGACATGCTGACCCAGTACAGCACGCCGAAGACGATGAATAAGCTGATGATGTTGGTACCGATCTTTTCCAGCGCGGTACCTTCAAGCGCCGTTCCCAGCGTCTTTTTCAGAACGGACGCAAGCAGAATGACCATCAGCATGTCGGGCAGGGAATAGATGATATCGACGATGCGCATGATGACAAGGTCGACCGCTCCGCCGCAGTATCCTGCGATCGAGCCGATCGTCATGCCGATGATCAGCACGATGATGCTGGCAAAGAAACCGACGGCAAGCGAAATGCGGGTCCCGTAGATGACGCGGATGAAATAGTCGCGTCCGCGTTCGTCCGTTCCGAAGATATGCGGAAATACCTTTTCTCCGGCGGCGATGCGCTCCTGTTCCGTTTTGCCGTATTGGAAAGGCGCCAGATTTCCGTAGGAGCTGTCGACCGGTTTTCCGGGCTGAATGCCGAGCTGCTCGCCGAACGCATACGGCCAGAACAGCGGAATGATCAGCGAAGACAGCGTGATGACGATGATCACAATCAGGCTGACTGTGGCGACTTTGTTTTTCAGAAGGCGTTTCACACCGTCACGGAAGAACGTAGACGACGGGCGCATCTGTACCATGTACGCTTTTTCTTCGTCGGTGGCGGGAATGAAAGCATCGAGGTCTACGTGCATGGAGAATTTTTTGCGGATATCTTTAAAATCTTTCATGTCCGAATCTCCCCCTCATTCCAGATTGATCCGCGGATCGACGATCTTATAAAGAATATCGCTGACCAGGTTCATGATAACGATCAATACTGCCAGAACGATCGTCGTCCCCATGACCATCGGATAGTCGCGGTCGGTAATGCTCTTGACAAAAGCCCTGCCGATGCCGGGCACGGCAAAGATCTTTTCCACAACCAAAGACCCGGTCACGATATACGCAAGCATCGGACCGAAGTAGGTAATGACCGGGATCAGGGAATTTTTCAGCGCGTGTCCGAAGATGATCTTGACGCCGGAAACGCCCTTTGCCTTTGCGGTGCGGATATAGTCCTGCCCGAGTACGTCGAGCATGGAAGAACGCGTCAATCGCGTGATATACGCCATCGGATAGAGCGAAAGCGTGATGATCGGCAGGACGAGGCCGCCTCTTGCGGCGCCGTTTGCGGGAAGAATATGGAACGTGATCGCGAACAGAATCAGCAGCAGCGACCCCATGATAAATGACGGCATGGAAACAAATGCCGTTGTAATGACCATGATGATCTTGTCGATCAGCTTATTTCTCCGCAGTGCCGCGACCGCGCCGAGAACGATGCCGAAGATCGCAGCGATGACCGCCGCAATGACGCCCAGCTTTGCAGAGGTTTTCATGCCGTCTGCGATGATATCGATGACCATGCGCCCGCGCTGCTTGATCGACGGACCGAAGTCAAATTTTGTCACGATGTCCTTGAGATAGGTGCCGTACTGAACGAGCAGCGGCTTATCCAGACCGTATTTTGCTTCCAGCGCCGCCTGCGCAGAAGCCGAGATCGCCTTCTCACTTAAAAACGGACCGCCCGGGACGGCATGCATAACGAAAAATGTCACCGTGATGACGATCCAGACGGTCAGGATCGCAAGAAGGATTCTTTTCAGGATGTAGAACGCAGTCTTTGAATTCATAAACCCTATCCCTTTCTTTTTGGCGTCCGATGAACCCGCCGGGATCGCGTGATCCAACGGAGATCCCCTCGTTTGCTGTACAAATTTATAACTATGGTTAGAGTCATTATAATACATTCATTTCGGAAATGCAATCATAAAAATCTTTTGCCCTTTCTCTTCCGTGCCGGCCGAACGGCAAAACGATCTGCCTGTACAAAAAGAGCACCGGTTGTCCGGTGCTCTTTCGCAGTTTTTTCATCGGCTGACCTTGCAGTTCAAAACGTTCGACCACTCTCCGAAGTAGGTCATGCCTTCGAATTCGTGATAGGAACGAATGCGTACGTAGTAGGTCGTGTTCGATTTCAGTCCTTTGATCGTCGTCCAGTACGTCGTCGGATCGCCGATCTTGATCGCATTCTGGTTCTGCGTGAACGCGCTGTCTGTGGCATACTGGATCTGATAACCCGTGAAGTTCTTTGACGCTTCCCACTTGACCGTCATTTGCTTGCTGCCGGGACGAACCTGAACGAGCTTGCGCGTTGTGATGCGAACCGTCGTCTTCAGCGGTCCGACCATCCCGAGGTTGAAATTATCACCGACGTTGCCGCCGATCACTGCGCCGGAGACCGGATCGGTGCGGCTTTCAAAGTA
>CAMYWS010000195.1 GCA_947302865.1 uncultured Clostridia bacterium | reverse complement strand
CAGCATCGGTTCCTCGGTCGGCGGAAGTGTCGGTTCGCCCGACGTCAGAAGCGGTTCGGGCGTCTCCGTCTCGTCGATCGGGATCGGCCCCTCGGTCTGCAGCTCCTCCGGCGGAACGGTCTCCTGTACACCCGGTTCGTCGATCGCAATTGCGCCGGAAAGCTCCGGTTCCGGGCTCGGTGCGCGGCAGCCGAGGGTTGTGCCGAGCGTCAGCAGCGCAGCCGCCGCGAGCGTCATTCCCCTGACCGCTTTTTTCGGATAATTCGGTTTGTAGCCGTTCAGCTTCTGCTGTTTCATCGTCGTGTCTCCCTTTTTTCTTTGTCAATAATACCGTGCAAGGAGAAAAAAGGTTGCAAAAAGGGGAACGATCGCTTCGTCCCCCTGTCTTTCGATCAGTCGTTCGTCGTTTCCAGGCTCATGTCCATCAGACGCTTCAGCACGCGGTGATCGAACATCGAACTCATCGGCGCGCGGTCGTGGATCGTCTTGACCGCCTGCGCAAACATCGGCGCCGCGGAGATCGTGCGGAGCTTCGTGCTCTCGTTCGCCCACGGACATTCGAGCGTGTCGGTGGAGACGAGCCATTCATAGTCGCTGTCCTCGATGCGGCGTAGCGCCTTCTGCGTCATGACGTTGTGGGAAAGCGCGCCGTACACGTGCTTTGCGCCGTTCTCCTTCAAAGCTCTCGCGATATCGACGAGCGTGCCGCCCGTGATGGAGAAGTCGTCGACGACGAGGCAGTTCTTGTCCTTTACGTCGCCGATGATGTTCAGCACCTTCGCGTCGCTCTTATGGTCGTAGCGCGTCTTGTCGCCGATCGCGACCGGCACCTGCAGCGCCGTCGCAAAGCCGTGCACGCGCTTTGCGCTGCCCGCATCGGGCGAGACCACGACGAGATCGTCGTTTACGATGCCCTGCCTGCGGACGAACTCCAAAAGCAACGGACGCGCGGAAAGGTGGTCGACCGGCTTTTTGAAAAAGCCCACGACCTGATCCGCGTGCAAGTCCATAAAGAGAACGCGGTCGACGCCGATCGCTTCGATACAGTCGGCGCAGACGCGGGCGCGGATCGAAACGCGGGGCTCGTCTTTTTTATCGCCCTTTGCGTAGGAAAAATACGGAATGATCGCGGTGACGGAGTTTGCGCTGGAGCGTTTGAACGCATCGATCCAGAACAGCAGCTCGGTGAATTCATCATTCGGTTCGCGGCCGATCGGCTGCACGATATAGACGTCCTTGTCGCGGATGGACTCGTTGATGCGGACGAAGATGTTGCCCTCGTCGAACATGATCGTCGTCGCGTCGCCCATCTGCGCGCCGAGATAATCACACATGCGCTGCGCAAACGGTTTGCCCGTTCTGCCTGCAAAGATCTTGATGATTCCGGATCCCGTATACATTTGTTCCCCTTGCCCCTTTTCAATGATATTTGCTCATAGCAGCTTCAGTATATCACAGTCGTTCAAAAAGGGCAACCGTTTCCGCGTCATTTTCCGACAATTTCCGAAAGCGGTACGGGGATCACCTTCCCCGTCCGTCCTCCCTGCCGAGCGCGGCGCGCATCTTTTCGACCGCCTTTTTCTCGATGCGGGAAACGTAGCTTCGTGAAATATCGAGGACGTTTGCGACCTCGCGCTGCGCAAGCGGTGTTTGACCGTTCAGCCCGAAGCGCAGCGTCAGCACGACCTGCTCGCGCTTTGTCAGGACCTTTCGCATCGTATCCGTGATGATCGCGGCGTCCAGCCGACTCTGCACCTGCTCGAAAATCGTGTCCGCCTCGGTGCAGACGAGGTCGGCGAGCCGGAGTTCGTTTCCCTCCTTATCCGCACCGACCGGCTCCTCGATCGAAACGGTCTCGACAAGCTTGCGTTCGCGCCGAAGACTCATCAGGATCTCATTTTCGATGCATCGCGCGGCGTACGCGGACAGCGTCCCCTTGGATTCGGAAAACGTCGATACCGCCTTGATCAGCCCGATCGTGCCGATGCTGATCAGATCCTCGCGGTCACGCTCCGCCTTCTGATACTTTTTTGCGATATGCGCGCAAAGCCGGAGATTGTGCACGATAAGCTTCTCCCGTGCTTCCTCGTCGCCCTCGATCAGCCGCTGTACCCATTGACTTTCCTCCTCCGGACTCAGCGGCTTCGGGAACGAGCCGTTCGATCCGATCGCGCCGATAAACGCGATCGACTGAAACAGAAGCCATAAAAAAGAAAACATACCCTTTCCTCCCTAAGGGAAGGGTATGTCGAAATTGCGGGAAACAGAACGATCGTACCCGATTAATCCGTCAAATGCAGCGACATGTGCGGTGCATTTGACACCTTTCATCTCTGCCGCCCGGAAATGCGCCGCATTTTAGGCAGAGATGCAAAACCCGCCGGAAAACCTGTTTTCCGGCGAAAAAAACATACCCTTTCCTCCCTAAGGGAAGGGTATGTCGAAATTGCGGGAAACAGAACGATGATCGTATGATTCGAAAGATCCTTCGTCGGCTCCGCCTTCTCAGGATGACACGCGAAACAGCTTAATTCCAAAACTCGCGGTATTTCTCCACGTTCTCCTGATGCTCCTCATACGTTTTCGAGAAGACGAGCGCGCGCGTTTCCTTCGGGTTCGCGTTGCAGAAATAGAGGTAGCCCTCCGAAAGGAACGTCTCGTCCGGGTACAGCGCCGCACGGATCGCCGCCTCGCCGGGATTCGAGATCGGTCCGACCGGCAGCCCCGCATAGCGATAGGTGTTGTAAGGCGAATCGATCGCCATCTCGTCCCGTGTGAACACGAAGCGGTCCAGTCCCGTGATGTAGTTCAGCGTGGCGCAGGATTCGAGCTTCATGCCCTCTTTGAGGCGGTTATGGAATACCGCGGAGACGCGGTACATATCCTCCTCCGTGCTCGCTTCGCGTTCGATGATCGACGCAAGCGTCATGACCTCGTCGCGCTTCATACCGAGGTCCTCGGCGCGCGTGACCCACTCGCCCGTGTAGATCTCGTAATAATGCGTCAGCATCTTGTCGAGGATCTCCTCCGGCGCGGAGTCTGCATAGATCTCATAGGTGTCGGGGAACAGATAGCCCTCGAGCGCATAGCGGCGCTCGCCGATATTCTCGATCTCGGTGATGAACGGATATTTCGAGAACGCCTTTGCGTCCCTGCACAGCGCAAGGAATGCGTCGGCGTCGGTCGTGATCGTGTCGCTTTCGCGGAGCGTTTTTGCGATGTCCTCGATCGTTCTGCCTTCGATCACGACGAGGCGCGCCGTGCGTCTTGCAGGATTGCCCTCGGTCAGCACGTCTACGATCTCGGCGATCGTCATATTTTTGCTGAGACGGTACGTGCCCGCCTTCAGGCTGTTCGCCTTGCCGATGAAATCGACGTAGACCTTGAACGATGCGCTGGACGCGATCAGTCCCTTTTCGTCCTCGCCGCACGCGTGGTACA
>CAMYWS010000194.1 GCA_947302865.1 uncultured Clostridia bacterium | reverse complement strand
AATTTAGACTGCATCTTTTCCCGCGCGATCCTTGCGCGCGACATGCGCGCCTACTGCCCGAAACTGAACGGAAGCGGTCTCATCCACATCAAAAACGGCAGACATCCGCTGATCGACAAAAACGTTGTCGTACCGATCTCCGTCTGGATCGGCGACGGTTACGACACGCTGATCGTGACCGGTCCGAACACAGGCGGCAAGACGGTCACGCTGAAAACCGTCGGGCTGTTTACGCTCATGGCTTCAAGCGGCATGTTCATTCCCGCGGACGAATCGAGCGAGATCGCGGTATTCCGCGAGGTGTTCGCGGATATCGGCGACGAACAGTCGATCGAACAGTCGCTTTCCACGTTCTCCGCGCATATGACGAACATCGTCGGCATTCTGAGGGAAGCGGGCAGCGACACGCTCGTGCTTTTGGACGAGCTCGGCGCGGGCACGGACCCGAACGAAGGAGCGGCGCTTGCGCAGGCGATCCTCTCACACTTGCAGAAAGCGGGCGCAACGACGTTCGCGACCACGCATTACAGCGAGATCAAGGCGTTCGCGCTGACGCACGAGGGCATGCAGAACGCGTCGATGGAATTCGACGTCGATCGTCTATGTCCTACCTACAAGCTCTATATCGGCATCCCCGGCAAGTCCAACGCGTTCGAGATCAGCCGCAGATTGGGACTCGACGACGCGATCATCGACCGCGCAAGGGAATACCTGAAACGCGAGGACGTCGCGTTCGAAGACGTGCTTTCCGGCGCCGAGACGCAGCGGAAGCTTGCCGAACAGCAGGCAAACGAGCTCACCGAGGAGCTTGCCCGTGTCAAAGCGGAGCGCGAAGCGCTCGAAGCCGAGCGCAAAAAGATGCGAGAAGACCGCGCGGTGATCCGCGAAAAGGCGAGGGAGGAGGCGCGAAGCGTCGTCGCCGCCGCCAAGCATGAGATGGACGCGCTGATCGCGGAGCTCCGGCAGGTCAAAAACATCGACTCGCGCGCGCTCGAACGCGCGATCCAGACCTCGCGCGATAAGATGAGAGAGGTGCAAAGCCGTCTTTCGGACAATCCGGAACCCGACGCGGCGGAGGGCGAGATCCCGTCGTCCGTCGTTCGCGGGCAGACCGTTCGCGTGGTGAGCTTAAACAGCAACGCAACGGTTGTAAAGCCGCAGGACGGCAGGGGACAGGTGCAGGTACAGGCGGGTCCGATCAAGGTCTTCGTGCCGCTTTCCGATCTGCGTCTCGTTACAAAGAAGGAGGAACAGCCGCGCGCCGTCACGCGTCCGCGTGAGATCATGACCGATATCAAAACCATGAAGTACGAGCTCGACCTTCGCGGATACCTTGTGGACGACGCGATCCTCGAGATCGACGCGTTCATCGACGACTGTGTGCGAAACGGCAGGACTGAGTTCAACATCATCCACGGCAAGGGTACCGGCGCGCTGCGCGCAGGCGTACAAAACTACCTGAAAACGCATCCGCGGGTCAAGAGCTTCCGCATCGGCGCGTACGGCGAAGGCGACGCGGGCGTGACGGTCGTGACGCTGAAATGACCCGGGCATTGACGGATCGGGCCGAACGGTGTACCATAGTGTTCGGAGGACATTCTTATGAATCGTAAGATCTTTTTCATCATACTCGCGCTGCTGTGCGTCGCGGGGTCGGTCGTGCTCGTCGTGGTCGGGATCAGAGCCACGTCGCGTCCCGCCGTCATTCCCGGGCTTGAATCGCTCGGCGAAGTCACGCTGGAAGCGTATGAAGCGCGGCGCGGCGAAAACACGGAGGACGAGCCCTACACGATCTGTTACCGCTATATCGATCCGAAATACGGCGAGATCGTCTTTGTGAACGCTGTCAGCGACGAGGATTATTATTCCTATCTGTACGACCGGATGCGCGCCGACGCGGCGCAGGAGGGCGAGGTGCCGGAGGTGACGGACGAGGTCACAAAGCCTACGACCATCAAACGCTACGTGTACGTTTATCCCGCGGACGGGCACTACGAAGCCGTGTTTGAGGACCGGTACAAGGGACTTTCGGAAGTATCCGATCTCATCGACCCGTCGCCCAAGGTATCCGCAACCTACTACTACATCGTTGCGGGCATTCTGCTGCTTGCGGGCGCATATCTGGTGTTCCTTGCTTTTACAGGCAGGCGCACGCCGGAGCATCCGAGCCGCCCGTCACAGAGCAGACGGTAACGAATCCCAAAAAACAAAAAATCTGCCGAGCGATCGGCAGATTTTTCTGTATGCAATTATGCGTTTGCCGTGAAAAGTACGACCGCGGCGAACAGAAACAGCGCGGTGCCGGCGCACATGACGATGTTCAGAACCGTCTTCAGCCGTTCCGTCCGCCTGCACATGCGGCACAAAAGCAGATATACGCACGCGCCGAGCGCGGTTCCGAGCGTGTTCATGAGAAGATCGGTCACGTCCGCCGCTCCGATCGCAAGCACGAACTGAAGCGCCTCAAAGAGAAGACTTGCCGCAAAACCCGCAAGGATCGCTGTCCGCGCCTTCATGCCGAGCATACATAGATACAGCCCGAGCGGCATGAACACGAGCGCGTTCAGCACGACCTCCGAAACGTGCGTACCGACCTCGACATCGTAATGGAACGGGATCAGGTTCAGCGTACGCGCGCAGGGCAGGTATTTGAGCTCCGCAGCCGTCGACGTTTTCAGCAGCACGATCCAGATGAGGATCAGCCCGTACACGCACAGCAGTATGATCGTAAAAACCCTGTTTCTTAAGTTTTTCATGGCCTTCTCAAACAACTGTCGTCCTGCGTGCGGAAACGCAGGATGACAGTGAGAACGAATTACAGATCAAGGAATTCCATCGGGAACTCCACATCCGTTTCGGACGAGGCGATCCATTGCTCGATATACGCGCGGAGCGTATCGTCGACCGCAAATCCCGCGTTTGTCCGGTATGTCGTCGTATTGGTAATGCTGCTGAAATCATAATACGCGATATCAAACGTTACGCAACGCGACGGATCGTCCGACAGAGGCGCTTCGGACAGCGCTTTCAGGATCTTGTACGCGTCCGGATGCGCTTCCTTCGGCGTTGCGAACTTTTGCCGGTCGTCATTGCTCCACATGCGATACTTGTCGATAGACTTCGTACCGATGTTGAAACGCGAAAAATTCAGCTCATCTTTCGGATGCTCCATCCATTCGACCAGCGCTTTCAGCTCCTTTTTGACCGTTTCCGCGTTGCGTGCGTTCAGGTATCCCAGCATCGCTTTCGCCGCGTTCGGCGTCAGCTCGTTGACACGGTAGTACATGTAGTAGTTTTCCGTGCCATAGGAGCCGTACAGTCCGATACTGAGCGCGATCGGACTCTTGCTCTGCACAACGTCGATCACGGTGCCGGACGATCCGATCAGCGACATGCGCTGTTCGTCCGTCAGCTTTTCATAGTCCGTACGGAACAGCCGCCCGACCTCACGCGC
>CAMYWS010000193.1 GCA_947302865.1 uncultured Clostridia bacterium | reverse complement strand
GCGGACTCGCGTGCGACGTCGGCAGCCGCGCCGGCATCTTCAACGTCGGCGGCGAGGGGCAGCTGATCCTCGGCGCGCTGTTTGCCGCGCAGATCGGCGTGTGGCTCAAGGACGTCTCCCCGTGGATCGCGATCCCGTGCGCCGCGCTCGGCGCGATCGCCGTCGGCGGGTTCTACGCGTTCATTCCGGGCATTCTGAAGGTCAAGCTGAAGGTCAACGAGGTCATCACCACGATCATGCTGAACTCGGTCGCGGTGTTCATCTGCGGTTACTTCTCGAAGGGTCCGTGGAAAAACCCGAGCCCGCGCGTCGTCAGCGACACGAGCCCGTTGAACCGCTCGTTCATGTTTACAAAGCTGATCCCTGCCTCGAACCTGTCCGCCGCGATCCTCATCTCGGCAGGGCTGACGTTCCTTGTCTGGTACATTCTGCAGAAGACGACCAAGGGCTACGAAATGCGTCTTGTGGGCGACAATCCGCGCTTTGCACGCTTTGCGGGACTCAAGGCGGACCGCATCGTCATCATCGCGATGGTCGTTTCCGGCATGATGTGCGGTCTTACCGGCATGTTCCGCGTATACGGCGCGGCGGGCAAGTACCAGTCGTCGATCTCGAACGATTACTATTTTGAAGGGCTGATGGTCGCGATGATCGCGCAGTATCAGCCGATCCCGACGATCATCATTTCGTTGATCTTCGCGGTCCTCAAGTGGGGCGCGATCTATATGGAGGACACCGTCGGCGTGCCGATCCAGATCTACTGGATCATCCAGACGGCGGTCATCTTCTGCATGGCGGGCGAAAAGGGCGTCCGCGCCGCGATCCATAACGCAAGGGAAATGCGGGCGGCCCGCCGCGAGATCCTCGCGCGCAGGGAAGGGGGCGAAGCGCATGAATGAGAATTCGCTGAACTTCTGGACCGTCGCGTCCAGTACGCTCAATCAGATGTTGAGAAGCGCAACGCCGGTCGCGCTCGCCGCGCTGGGCGGGCTCATGACCGAGCATGCGGGCATCATGAACATCGGCATGGACGGCATGATCCTGATGGGCGCGTTCACCGCGGCGGCGGTAAGCACCGCGCTTGCAAGCGCAGCGCTCGGCATCGTTGCCTCGATTGTCTTCGGGATTCTCGTCGGACTGTTCTTCGCCCTGTTTACGGTAAAGCTCCGCAGCGACGAGTTTATCATCGGCTGCGCGCTGAACACCTTCGCGCTGGGCATCACGGTGTACCTGAGCCGCACGCTGTTCGACTCCGCGGGCATTTCGAACGCGCCGCATCTCGGCGATCTCGCGATCCCGCTCATCAAGGATATCCCGTTCCTCGGCAGCGTGATCTCCGGGCACAGCCTGTTCGTCTATCTCACGTGGGTGCTGGTCGCGCTCATGTGGCTGTTCGTTTACCGGACCCCGATGGGCTTCTGGATCCGCGCGTCCGGCGAATCCCCGGAAACGCTTCGCACCGCGGGCAAGGACCCCGAAAAGATGAAGTGGATCGCTTCGATCCTGTGCGGCGTCATGTGCGGGCTTGCCGGCGCGCATCTGTCGCTCGGCAACCTCAACGGTCAGTTCGGGCAGCGCATGGTCGCAGGCCGCGGCTTTATCGCGTTCGCCTGCGTCATCTTCGGCGGCGCGAATCCGGTCAAGGTCTTCCTTGCCGCGCTGATGTTCGGCTTCTTCGACGCGATCGGGCTGCAGCTGCAGAGCTCCAAGCTCGTCGACGCGGACCTGACCTCGGCGATCCCGTATGTCATCACGATCATTATGATGGTCTACGTCGTCGTCAGCGGACAGCGCAGAAGAGAGCGCATCGCAAAGCAGCAGCTCAAAAAGCTCGAACTGAAATAGCATCATGCGTCATCGGAAGCCGCGCGCGTCTGCACGGCTTCCTTTTTATATGAAAAATCAGCAGAAAAGCTCTGTACAAGCGGGAGATTTTGCGGTATACTCACCTTTATGAAACGAATTCTGCCGCTGCTGTGCGTTCTTTTTCTGATCGCCTGCGGCGTACAACCGAATCCGGAGATCGCGGCGACGGAACCGCCCGCGACCGAAGCCCCGACGCTCGCGCCCGCGGTCGAAGCCGATGTGATCGCCGCACCCGAAACGGAACCGCCCGAAACGCTTCCGCCCGCGCCTACGCCGGAGCCCACCCCGGAGCCCACGCCGGAACCGACGGAAGAGCCCACGCCGACGCCGGATCCGTACCGGGACGCAGCCGTCACGGAGTCGAAGACCAACGCGGCGTTCTGGTACTGCAAGCCGACCGAAGCGCTGAAAGCATATGTCATCGGTATGAGCTATCCGGAAAACCCGAAGGACGCGCCGGTGAAGCTCGACGACCTCCGGTACGTGCACATCCTGTACGTCGATTTCGACGGCGCGGAGCACGAAGGCGCGCTGCTGGTGCATAAAAAAGTCGCAAAGGACGTCATCGAGATCTTCGAGGCGCTCTACGACGCGCAGTATCCGCTGCGCTCGGTCAAGCTGCTGGACGATTTCGGAAAGCCGTTCGACGACGGCCCTTCGATGTCGGCGGACAACACCTCGGCGTACTGCTGCCGGAAGGTCACGGGCAAGAAGTATTTCTCGCGCCACAGCTACGGCACGGCGATCGACGTCAATCCGGTCGAAAACCCGTACGTAAAGCCGGACGGGAGCTTTTCGCCGAAGGAGAGCGAGCCGTACCTTGACCGGACGGACCTGCGTCCCGGCATGATCACCGAGGACGACCTCTGCTACAAGCTGTTCAAAAAGCACGGCTGGAAGTGGGGCGGGCATTTTTCCGAACCGGATTATCAGCATTTTTCGAAGGACGTGAAGGGGGTTACGCCATGACCGAGCGGGAGATCCTTGCGTATCTTGAACAAGACAAAGTGCTTCGCATCGACATGATCGAGGCGATCCGCCGCGGCGGCGCAAAAATCCTGTACGCCGAACCGGACGCGGTGCTGCTCTTGAAGATGAACCGCTTCTGCCTGCTTGTGTCCGACACGGTCGAAGCGGGCGAGCGCGCGCTGAAAACGGTTCCGGAGGGCGTTTGCCTGTTCGTGGCGCATAACGAACCCTCGCGCGACGCGGTGTTCAAGACGTTTCCGTTCATCAACCACGCGTCGGCGTGCTGGCAGGCGTATTATGCGGGCAAGGACCCGATCCCGGTGCCGGACGTGTGCGAGATCCGACCGTTCCCCTTGGAGCAGGTTCCGTTTCTGATGTCGATCTACGACCCGGACGGCCATCCCGCGCGCTATGAGGAAGGCGTAAAGCGCGGCGACGTGCTTGCCGCGTACGTCGACGGAGAGATCGCGGGATTCATCGGCTTCCACGGCGACGGCTCCGGCGGCATGCTGGAGGTTCTGCCGAAGTTCCGCCGGCGCGGCATCGGTTCGGCGCTCGAGATCGCGCTGCATAACCTGGCGCTTTCCCGCGGCTGGACGCCGTACGGACAGATCTACACGACAAAC
>CAMYWS010000192.1 GCA_947302865.1 uncultured Clostridia bacterium | reverse complement strand
CGCGCCTGCTGGAAGCAGAAGAAGATCCCGTTGCAGACGAAGAAGCACGAAACGAGGTACGGATAGTTCGGAATGAGCAGCATCAGAACCAACGCAAGATAAATGAACACCGCAGGGTGCAGACAGAGCTTGAACTCCTTATTCAGCAGCGCTTTCATGGCCGTCCTCCTTTTCCGTGTAGATCATAATGGATTCCATATCCGCCTGCGCGACCTTGAGCCCTTCGGCGCGTTCCGCGTCCTCGCGGCGCATCAGCCCCGTGAAGCCGAACGCATGCGCGCGGTAGCCGATAAGCTGTCCGCGGAAGCGATCGAGCTGTTCCGCTTCGCCGGACACGAGCCGGTACGCGTCCCTGAAACTGTCCGCGTCGGTCGAAACGACGATTTTGCCGCCCTTGATGTACGTGATGTAGTCCGCACACTTTTCAAGGTCCGAGATGATGTGCGTCGAGAAGAGGATGCTGTGTTCGCCGTCCTCGATGATCTCGCGGAAGATGTCCAAGAGCTCATCGCGCGAGACGGGGTCCAGTCCGCTTGTCGGCTCGTCGAGGATCAGAAGCTTTGCCCTGTGCGAGAGCGCCAGCGCCAGCGCGAACTTCACGCGCATGCCCTGAGAAAGCTCGGAAATCTTCTTTTCCGGATCGAGCGAGAAACGCTTCAGGAGCGTTTCATACATAGCGTCGTCCCAGTCCGGATAGAACTGCTTCGTCACCGCCGCGATCGCTTTGAGCTTCTTGCGCTTATAGAAATTGAATTCGCCGAGCACCAGACCGATCTCTTTTTTGCACGCGGTTTCGTTTGCCCGGAGGTTCTTCCCCTCAAACAGCACCGTGCCGCCGTCCGCGTGAACGAGGTTCAGCACCGACTTGATCGTCGTCGTCTTGCCGGCGCCGTTGCGTCCGATAAAGCCCATGATGCTGCCTTCCTCCACGTCGAAGCTGACACCGTCCAGAAGGAAGCCCGGATATTGCTTCCGAAGGTTTTTGATTTCAAGAATCTTCATATGCCCTCCTGTAAATTGTGCTTACTGTGCATACACAATTATAACGCTTTCATCGCGCTTGTCAAGGGGGAAAAACAAACTTTTTTCAAAAAGGTTTTCAAACGTCTGCCGATGTGGTACACTGAATACAATCAAAAGGAGAATGTACGTATGAAAAAAGGAATTGCTTTCATTTTAAGTTTGCTGATACTGCTGTCTTCGGGCTGCGTTTTGCAGAGCCCGGAAGCGACAATCCCCGAAAACACGCCCGAACCGGTCGTTGAGAATACGCCGGAAATGCCGGCCGAACCGGCCGAACCCGCCGAGCCGACCGAACCGGAAGAGCCGACCGAACCGGAACAACCGGAAGAACCGGTCGAGCCGGCCGAACCCGCCGAGCCGACCGAACCCGACGCGCCGCAGGCGCAGGGCGATCTGGTCTTCGACACGGTCACGCTGTACGGCGAACCGATCAGCAGCGATATGATCGGGGATTACGACCTCGTGCTCGTCAACTTCTGGGCGGACTGGTGCGGCTGGTGCGTCTATGAGATGCCGGAGCTCGAGCGCATCCATCAGGAGTATCCGAACATTCTGATGCTCGGCGTGCTGGCGTTCCCGAACAGCATGGAAGACTCGCTTGCGATCCTGAAGGACAACAACATCACGTTCCTGACGCTGGAGCCGGCGGGGACCCTTGTCGACACGGCAAACGCGCTCGAAGCGTTTCCCACGACGCTGTTCTTTGACCGCAACGGCAACAGCGTCGGCGATCCGGTCGTCGGCGCGCAGGACTATAACGGCTGGAAAGCGACCGTGGAGGCACTGCTGCCGTGAAGCGCTCTGTTCGCATCTGCATATTCACCGTGCTCGCGCTTGCGGGCACGGCTTTTCTGCTCATCGGGATCCTTTCGGGGCAGGTCTCGTCGGTTCTCATAAAAGCAGCGCATATCTGTCTGGAGTGTATCGGCATTGGATAAGGCAAAGCGCGTCAAGGGTGAGTGGAAACGGCTGACCGTACAGGCGGCGGCGTTCCTTCTGCAGAATCCGAAGCTCAACCGGTTCTTTCTCGGCACGATCGAACAGGGCAAAACAAAGTCCGTCTGCGTGCCGGGGCTGAACTGCTATTCGTGTCCCGCCGCGATCGGCGCGTGTCCGATCGGTTCGCTTCAGGCGTCACTCTCCGGCGGCTATAAAAAGATCGCGTTCCCGTTCTATGTGCTCGGCTTTTTGCTTCTGTTCGGGCTAACGCTCGGGCGGTGGATCTGCGGCTGGCTCTGCCCGTTCGGATGGGTGCAGGATCTCATCTATAAGATCCCGTTTTTCAAAAAGCTCCGCACGTTTCCGTTCGACCGGTATCTCCGGTATCTGAAATACGCCGTGCTCGTCGTGCTCGTGATCGGACTGCCGCTGTATTCCGCTTTGAAAGGCGTGCTTGTGCCGTGGTTCTGCAAGCTTCTTTGCCCGTCCGGCACGCTGTTCGGCGGGATCCCGCTCGTGTTGACAAATCCGAATTTACAGGGGCAGATCGGCTTTGCGTTCTGGTGGAAGATCGGCGTACTCCTTGCGATCCTTCTGCTGTCGCTGCTTATCTCGCGTCCGTTCTGCCGGTATCTTTGCCCGCTCGGCGCGATCTACGGCGCGTTCAACCGCATTGCGCTCGTGCATGTTGATTACAGATCCGAGACCTGCATAACCTGCGGCAGGTGCGAAACGGTCTGCCCGATGGGCATTGATCCGATCAGGCAATTCAATTCCGCGGAGTGCATCCGCTGCGGGCGCTGCGCGCGCACATGCCCGACCGAATCGCTCAAGGTGCGGTTCGGACTGCGGAAGAAGGATTGAACTGCGAAGCCGTGTAAACACCCTGTTTCCCGAACGGGACGGTAATTGACCTTGCGGACATGCGTTGCAGCGGAGCCGCATGAACAGAATCTCACAAAAAGTCCACAAAAGAGCCCTTGCAAAAATCAAAAAGTGTGGTAGGATAACAAACGACAGAACAGGCGGGGGATCCCGCAGGAAAGAAGGACAGATATGACAAAGATCGATATTTTCAGCGGTTTTCTGGGCGCAGGCAAAACGACGCTCATCAAAAAACTGATCGCGGACGGATTCAATGGCGAAAAGCTCGTCCTCATCGAGAACGAATTCGGTGAGATCGGCATCGACGGCGCGTTCTTGCAGGAAGCGGGCATCGAGATCACGGAGATGAACTCCGGCTGCATCTGCTGCTCGCTCGTCGGCGATTTTTCCGAAGCGCTGAAAAAGGTATTGGAACAGTTCCATCCGGACCGCATCCTCATCGAGCCGTCCGGCGTGGGAAAGCTTTCTGACGTCAAGCGCGCGGTCAGCGGCGTTCTCTCCGACGACGTTGAGATCAACAGCTGCATTGCGGTCGTCGACGCCAAGAAGGCGCGCGTCTACCGCAAGAACTTCGGCGAGTTCTACGTGAACCAGATCGAAGCCGCGGACTGCGTGA
>CAMYWS010000191.1 GCA_947302865.1 uncultured Clostridia bacterium | reverse complement strand
GATCATGGGGCTCGTGTTCTTTCTGACCTTCCATGTGATCGGCGCGGGGCTGCAGAACCTTCTGGCGCAGGGCATCGACGCGCTGACCGCGATCGTCGACCATGCGCTGACCGTGTGGAACATCAACGCCGCCCTGCATTCGCTGATCATCAAGGGCATCTTTACCGGCATCGGCAGCGTTCTGAGCTTTCTGCCGATCATTCTGGTGCTGTTCTTCTTCCTTTCGATGCTCGAGGACAGCGGCTACATGGCGCGCGTCGCGTTCGTCATGGATAAGCTTTTGCGCCGCATCGGTCTTTCGGGACGCAGCATCGTGCCGATGCTGATCGGCTTCGGCTGCACCGTGCCGGGCGTCATGGCAAGCCGCACGCTGCCCTCCGCCCGCGACCGCAAGCTTACCATTCTTTTAACGCCGTTTATGAGCTGCTCGGCGAAGCTTCCGATCTACGCCTTCTTCTCCGCGGCGTTCTTCCCGAAATATGCCGCGCTCGTGATGGTGGGGCTGTACGTGCTCGGCATCCTTGTGGGCATTCTCTTTGCGCTGATTTCCAAGGGCGCGCTCTTTAAGGGCGAAGCGGTGCCGTTTGTCATGGAACTGCCGAACTACCGTCTGCCCGGCGTAAAGAACGTGCTCCGGCTCCTTTGGGACAAGGCGAAGGACTTCCTTTCCCGCGCGTTTACGATCATCCTCATCGCAACCGTTGTCGTCTGGTTTCTCGAGACGTTCGATTTCCGGCTGCACGTCGTGGAGAACTCGCAAGACTCGATCCTTGCCGTCGTCGCGGGATTCATTGCCCCGGTCTTCAGACCGCTCGGTTTCGGCGACTGGCGGATGTCCACCGCGCTGATCGCAGGGTTTATGGCAAAGGAGAGCGTGGTCTCCACGGTGAACGTCCTGTTCGGCACGGAAGCGGCTGTGATCGGCGCGCTTTCCCCGCTTGCGGCGCTGTCGTTCCTTGTGTTCTGCCTTCTCTATACGCCGTGCGTGGCGGCGATCGCTTCGATCCGGCGTGAGCTCGGACGCGGCTTTGCGGCGGTCGTTGTGCTGTTCCAGTGCGCCGTCGCGTGGGTCGTCGCGTTCCTTGTCCATTTCGTCGGCGGCGGGTTCCGCCTATGAGGACCGTCGACGGGATCATCTTAGGCGCGGTGATGCTGATCGTCGCGATCGCGGCGTTCTTCGCTGTCCGCCGGAAAAAGCGCGGAAGCTGCTGCGGGGACTGCTGCTCCTGCGCGTCGGCCTGTGAAAAAAAAGACGGCGCTGCGCAGAAAAAAGCTGACAAATAACGGAAGGCGTGGTATACTGATACAAATCCGGCGAAGGGAGGAAGCGGTATGAAAAAGAGCGGCACGGCGGCACGCATCGTGACGGGACTTTCCCTGCTCGCGCTTCTTGCCGTGTGCATGTACCTCGGTCCGGTCACGCGGCTCTGCTTCTTCTACGTATTTATCTGGTTTGCCGCGGGTGAAATGTCCGACGCGCTGAACCACACGGGCTTTCTGACCTCGCCGTGGATGGCGCGCGCGCTGGCGTTTGCGATGTGCGTGCTGTTTTATTGTAAGGACGAGACCGCATTCTATCTCACCGCGGCAGGGATCGTCGTCATGCTGGCGCTGCTTGCCGCGCTGTTTCGGAAAACCACCATGCGCGACGTGCTGGGCTCGTGCATCGTCTGCCTGTATCCGACGCTGTTCCTTCTGGGTTACGCGTACCTTTCCGTGCAGCCGGATACGATCTTCTGGCCCGTTCTGCTCATCACGCTGTTTTCCGTCGCCGGCTGCGATATATTTGCGTACTTCTTAGGGCGCGCGTTCGGCCGGCACAAGCTCTGCCCGTCGATCAGCCCGCACAAAACGGTCGAGGGCTCGCTTGCGGGAACAATATTCGGCACCGCGCTTGTTCTGATCGCATGGCTGCTCCTCAGAAACTTCGCGCCGATCCCGTGGTACGTGTACGTCGTCACGGCGTTCTTCTGCACGATCGCGGGACAGCTCGGCGATCTTGTCGCCTCCATGATCAAGCGGCAGGCGGGCATCAAGGACTTTTCGGACCTGCTGCCGGGGCACGGCGGCGTGATCGACCGCACCGACAGCTTCTGCTTCGCCCTGCCGGTAGCGTTCTTTGCGCTGATGCTGTTCCACGCGACGTGATAATTCGGTCTGTTGAAATTCTTTCAACAGACCGGGTTCTCAGGACCGCCTAAAATGCTCCGCATTTTGCGAGCGGCGGTCCTGCAAGGAGTAAAATCCGCCGCGCATGTCGCCGGATTTTACGGATTGATTTGATTGTGTTGCATGATCGCTCTCCCCCGCGCTTGAGGGGAATTTTTGTTTTTTGGGCGAATCGGGGCAAGACGCGCGCAAGAATGTATACTTGCATTCCTGAACGGCGTATGATACACTAAACGGGCATTGCGGAGAGAAGGGAGAATCCTATGAAACGATTTCTGTTATGGGCAGGCGTCGTGATCGGCGCGTCGACGATCGGCGTGCTGCTTACCCTGATCCTTTCGACCTGCGTGTTCGGCAACCACGTGTATGCGCCCGCGACCTGCACCGAGCCCGAGATCTGCAGACGCTGCGGCGAATCGCGCGGCGAACCGCTCGGACACGTGTTCAGCGAAGCGACCTGCACCGAGGCGTCGGTCTGTCTGCGCTGCGGCGAGCATCACGCCGACGCGCTCGGGCACGACTGGCTTCCCGCGACCTGCACCGAGCCCGGGATCTGCGCGCGCTGCGGCATGACGCAGGGCGAACCGCTCGGACACGACATGGCCGAAGCGACCTATCAGGCGCCTGCGACCTGCACGCGCTGCGGACACGTCGACGGCGAACCGCTTACACCCGCGCTTGCGGACTTCGCGATCAACGAGCTTTCGGTCGGCGAACCCGCGCCGTACACGACGGCGTCCTATCAGGACCATACCGTCGACGTGACCGGCACCGTCGAGATCACGGACTGCCGCGTGATCGAAGGCGACGAGATCTTCCCCGCGCGCGAGGGCTACGAATGGCGTGTCGCAACGATCCGGCTCGTATTCTCCGGCGAAGACGCGCAGAATCACGGCGCGCAGAGCGCGTACACCTTCGGCGATTACTATATCCTTGACGATTCCATCTCCGGGCACGCGGACGAAAACGGCATGCGCACGTTTGCCGCCGACTGGTACGGCATGCGCGTCAAATGCTGGCAGAAGACCGGCGAGACCATCGAAAACGACTGGTTCGGGCAGGAGCTTCGCTTCACCTGGGAGGAAGGCGTTCTGGTGCCGAAGGGCTACGACGGCGTACTGCTGATCTTCTACAATTTCCGCCTTGCGGAGGACGCGACGCGGCTGTACCTGCCCGCGAGCGAGGTGCTGGACGGGGAAGCATTGGTTTTCCGCATGAAATAACGCTGACGCTTCGACGCGCGGATATTGCAATTCAACAGAACGGTATCCTGCCGGCGCTTTTGCGCCGGTTTCTTTTTATACAGAT
>CAMYWS010000190.1 GCA_947302865.1 uncultured Clostridia bacterium | reverse complement strand
CGATGTCCTTCGCAAAGCCCGGATCGGACGCGGAGACCTCCAGAAGCTCGCCGTCCTTCATCTCTTTGACGGATCTGAACACCTCCATGATCGGGCCAGGGCACTGCATGCCGCAGCAGTCCAGGCGGATCTTGTTCGTAATGGTTGCCTGTTCCACGGAGACCTCCTTCTTAACGTCCGCGATCGGTTCTTCTTCTGGTTCGGGATAGTTAGCCTGATACAGGCGAACGCCGCCCGGGTAGACTTCCGCATTTTTGAATCCGTTCTGATCCAGGATGCGTGCAGCCGTATAGGCGCGGACGCCGATCCCGCAGAACACGATGATGCGCTTTTCAGGATCGAGCTCGTTCATTCTTTCGCGAAGCTTACCGAGCGGGATGTTGATCGCGTTCGGCACGGCGTACGCCATGACCTCCGCCTCCTCGCGCACATCCAGAAGCGTTGCCTCCGGATCGGTCATCGGCGCGTCGTAGGGGGCGATCCTGACGAGCCCCGTGCGGATGTTCTCCGCCACGTACCCCGCCATGTTGACCGGATCCTTCGCTGAGGAGTACGGCGGCGCATAGGCCAGTTCCAGATCCTTGAGATCGGAAGCCGTGCCGCCCAGCCGCATGGTGACGCCGATGGTGTCGATGCGCTTGTCCACGCCTTCGCGGCCCACGATCTGTGCGCCGAATATGCGTCCGGAATCGGGAGCGAACAGGAGCTTCAGCGTCATGGGCGCGGCGCCGGGATAGTAACCCGCATGGGAATTCTGGGTGATGATCAGGCTTTCGTAGTCGGCGCCCTTCTCCATACCGCGCTTTTTGAGCGTCTTCTCGTTAGCGCCGGTGGACGCGACGGTAAGGTCGAAGACCTTGGCGACTGAGGAGCCCTGCGTGCCCTTGTACGTGGAATCCCTGCCCGCCAGCACGTCCGCCACGATCCTGCCCTGCTTGTTGGCAGGACCCGCCAGCGGTACCATGGTGCGGCCTTTGAACACAAAGTCCTCCACCTCGATCACGTCGCCCACGGCGTAGACAGACGGATCATTGGTGCGCATGTGTTCGTCCACGACGATCCCTCCGCGTTCATTGAGCTTAAGCCCTGCGTCCCTTGCAAGCGCGCTGTTCGGCCGCACGCCGATGGACAGGATCACCAGATCCGCCGTGACTTCCGTGCCGCTTTTCAGGGTGACGACCACCTGCTCGCCCTGCTCTTTGAAGCTGTCCACGCCGTCGGAAAGGTGCAGCTTCACGCCGTGGCTGCGGATGTTCTCGTGGAGCATCTGCGCCATCTCAAAGTCAACCGGCGCCATGACCTGATCGAGAGCTTCGATAAGCGACACCTGAAGGCCCGCGTGATGCAGGTTCTCCGCCATCTCGAGGCCGATGAACCCGCCGCCGATCACCGCCGCGGTCCTCAGCGTACCGCTCTGCACCATGGCGCGGATCTCGTCCGTGTCGGGCACGGTCCACAGTGTTTTGATCCTCGGGGTATCGATGCCGGGGATGCGCGGACGCAGCGGCGACGAACCGGTGGCGATCACCAGATCGTCGTAGGGCTGCTCGTACGTTTCACCGGTCTCGGTTTTTCGGACGGTGACCGTCTTCTTCACGCGGTCGATCTTCGTTACTTCGTTCTGCACGCGCACGTCGATGCGGAAGCGCTCCCACATGCGCTCTGGCGTCATGAGAAGCAGCGCGCTGCGGTTTTTGATAACGTCGCCCACGTGATACGGCAGGCCGCAGTTCGCGTAGGAAATATACGGGCCCCGCTCCAAAATGACGATCTCGCGGTCCGCGTCCAGCCTGCGGAGGCGGGCCGCGCAGCTTGCGCCGCCGGCAACGCCGCCGATGATGACGGTTTTTCTCTGTTCGCTCATGGACACCTCCTGATTATCGTATCCAGTTTTCCAGCGCAGCGAGCGGCATAGCGCCGACCGCTGTCTTTTCGAGCTTCCCATCGCGGAACAAAACCAAGGAGGGGATGCTCACGATCCTGTGTTCCATCGCCAGCTCCGGCTCTTCGTCCACATCCACCTTGCCGACCTTGATCTCCGGGTGCTTCTCGGCAAACTGCGCCAGGATCGGCGCGAACATGCGGCAAGGTCCGCACCAGGTCGCCCAGAAATCCAGCAGTACAGGTTTGTCCGACTGCAGGACCTGTGCATTGAAATTATCCTTCGTGATCGTCAGCATTTTCTGATCCTCCTGTTTCAGTATACCCGAAGTGTACCATACAAGTAAACCGTCTTCTGTAACATTGTTACAAATCGCTTTTTTAAATTTTTAGCTGTAGATTGCACGTTTAGGCAAGTCTTGTTATAATGGACGCAATATCGGAAATAAGGAGAGTATTGAATGAGAATTGCTGTGACGTATGAAAACGGCGATGTGTTTCAGCACTTCGGACATACGGAGACGTTCAAGGTTTATGAGGTAAAGGACGGCAGGATCGTTTCTTCCGAGCTGATCGGTTCTGACGGCAGCGGTCATGAAGCGCTTGCCGGACTTCTCAAGGAGCGAAAGATCAACGTTCTGATCTGCGGCGGCATCGGCGGCGGCGCACAGGCTGCTTTGGAGGAAAACGGCGTCGAGCTTTGCGCCGGTGCAAAAGGCAGCGCCGATGAAGCGGTGGAAGCGTTTCTTCGGGGAGAATTGAAAAATACCGGAGCGAACTGTGACCATCACCATGAAGAAGGCCATTCCTGTCACGACGATGGACATGCCTCGTGCGGCGAAGGCGGATGCGCCGGATGCGCCGGTTGTCACACGGAGCCGGAGCTTACGGGTAAAAACGTCGGCAAAAAGGTCCGCACGCACTATCGCGGCACGTTCAACGACGGGACGCAGTTCGATTCCTCGTATGATCGCGGCGAACCGTTGGAGTTTATCTGCGGCATCGGTCAGATGATCAAAGGCTTTGACGCCGCAGTTGCGGATATGGAAGTCGGCGAGATCAAAGAAGTGCATCTCTCCCCCGCCGAAGCGTACGGCGAGTCCGATCCCAACGCGATCTTCTCCGTCGAGATCGCGCGCATGCCTGGCGCAGAGAGCGTTTCGGTCGGACAACGGGTGTATCTGCGAAACGCGTACGGTCAACCGGTGCCGGTCAAGGTCGTCGCAAAGGACGAAACCACGATCACGTTCGACGCCAACCACGAAATGGCGGGCAAGGAACTGAACTTTACGATCGAATTGATCGAAGTATCGGAATAACGACACCTCATAATCAAACAGCACGGACTTTCCGTGCTGTTTTATCGTATTTCTGCGTGATTCAATGACCCCCGCGTCATGTATTCAGCAGATGCGCATTTACACGAGAAAACCCAGGTTGTTCGCCAAAGAACGAGGCCATCTTCAAATCACCGATAAATATACGCCTTCTCTGTCAAAAGTGCCCTTTCTGCCCAGCAGGAACGGGAATGCTTCATTTGCGTACTCAATGAAAATCTCCCCCGCAACCAAAAAAGACAGTCCCATCCGGGGCTGTCTTTTGGTTTGGATGCTTGCATTTTTAT
>CAMYWS010000189.1 GCA_947302865.1 uncultured Clostridia bacterium | reverse complement strand
CAGGCGTAAATGCTCTGGTCGTCGTCGCCGACCACGCAGAGGTTCCGGTGCTTTTTTGCGAGCAGGTTCACGATATGGTACTGCGCAAGGTTCGTGTCCTGATACTCGTCGACGAGGATATACTGAAACCGGTGCTGCCATTTTTCGAGCACGTCGGGATTTTCCTCAAAGAGGCGGATCGTGCACAAAAGCAGATCGTCAAAGTCGAGCGCGTTTGCGTCTTTCAGACGCTTTTCATAGAGCTTGAACGCTTCTGAGATCTGCGTCGGCTGACCGGTCTCGCGCAAAAACGCCAGCGGGGAGAGGGAGTGGTTTTTCGCGTGCGAAAAGATGCCCGCAAGCATGCGCTTTGTGAAGACCTTGTCGTTCAGGTTCATGTCCTTGATGATGTGCCCGATTAGCGACTGCTGATCCTGCTCGTCATAGATGATAAACGACTTGCCGTAGCCGAGCCGGTCGATCTCCATGGAAAGAAGACGCGCGCAAAAGCCGTGGAACGTCGCGACCCAGATGGCTTTCGCGTCGGTCTCCACAAGCGCGTCGACGCGCTCGCGCATTTCCTTTGCAGCCTTGTTGGTAAAGGTCAGCGCGAGGATGCGGTACGGCGATACGCCCTTTTCTTCTATTAAATATGCGATGCGGTGCGTGAGCACGCGCGTCTTTCCGCTGCCCGCGCCGGCAAGGATCAGAAGCGGTCCTTCCGTAGTCGTTACCGCTTCGCGCTGCGGCGGGTTAAGTTTACTGAGTTCCATTTGCCCCTCAATGTTTCTGTTCCTTCGACAGAATGTCCCAGATGTAGTTATAGACCGGTTCGCCGGCGTCTTCCCAGCGGCTGCGCATCGCCATCGCCTGTTCCTCGTTTGCCGCGGCGAGCGATACGGACAGGATCACGCGGTCCGCTTCGGTGATGTAAAGATGCAGCATGACGCCGGAATCGGTCTTTTCGATGCGGCTCGAAATCTGCGTTTCGCGCAGAAAATCCGTCCGATGCGCCTCGAGATACTCGTCGAGCTTTCGCCGTTCGTCCTGCGGGATGCTCTTTTCGAACATCGAAAGCGCTTCCCGCCCGAGATCGGTCACGCCGAGACAGTCGCCGAACGCCTTGGGTACCTCGGTCAGAAGCCCGTCCTCGATGAGCTGGCCGAGCGCTTCCTCAAAGGCGAAGTATTCCATCTCAGAATTCAATATCGCCGTTCGGTAGAGCTGCGCGCGTGTCGGGATCGCGTCCGCGCGGGTGACGATGTACAAAAGAATCAGCTTGTTCTTGGTTTCACCGTGTGTAAAGTATGGCATTTCATACCTCCATAGATATTTTATTTTACCATAAGCCGCCGGTTTCCACAAGGGCAAAAACGGGATTTATGAAAATGAAAAAATACAAAATATATACGGATCCCCTCTTTACAAATGCAATATCCTGTGGTATGATGTCAAAAATTAAAGAATCCTTTAATTCGGTACGAGATGCCGGCAAGGTACATAACCACACGAAAGGTGTATTCTGTCCTGCCGCGCGTCGGCAGGATTTTTTGATGAAGGGAGAACGCGATGAACGAGCACATTCTGGTCGATGAAAAAGCGATGGAACGCATGCTGATGCGTCTTTCCCACGAGATCATCGAAAAGAACGAGGGCGTTTCGGAGCTGTATCTCATCGGCATCCGCCGCCGCGGCGTTCCGCTTGCGCAGCGGATCAAGGCGAACGTGGAACGGTTTTCGGACATCAGGGTCGAGCTCGGCGCGCTGGATATCACGCTTTATCGCGACGATCTTAAAGAGCTCTTTCCGACGCCGCAGGTGCACGGAACGGACGTCCCGTTCGACGTAAACGGCAAAGTGATCGTGCTCGTCGACGACGTGATCTACACCGGGCGCACCGCCCGCGCCGCGATGGAGGCGGTGATCCGGCTCGGCAGACCCGCCGCGATCCGGCTTTGCGTCGCGGTCGACCGCGGACACAGGGAACTGCCGATCGCCGCAAACTTCGTCGGCAAGAACGTCCCGACCGCGCGGAACGAATTCGTGAGCGTCCGTGTTGCGGAGATCGACGGCAAAAACGAGATCGCGCTGTCCAGACAGGACGCATAAAGAGGAGACAGGCCGCAAAGCGGCTTCTCAAATAGACACAGCATAATAAAAGGACACAGGGAGGTACATTATGAATCTGGTCTACAACATCAAGGACAAACCCAAATTCGGTCAGACGCTGCTCTTTGCATTGCAGCAGCTTCTCGCAATCATGGCGGCGACCATTGCGGTCCCGGCAGTCGTCAACGGCGCAACCGGCGCAACAATGAGTCAGACCGCCGCGCTGTTCGGCGCCGGCGTCGGCACGCTCGTCTATCTGCTCTTCACGAAGTTCAGAAGCCCGGTCTTCCTCGGAAGCTCCTTCGGCTTCCTCGGTTCCATGTTCGCGGCATTCGCAGGCGGTGTTTCGATGCAGCTCGGTTATCTCGGTCTGATCATCGGCGCATGCTTCGCAGGTCTCGTCTATGTGGCGATCGCGATCGCTGTCAAGTTCGCAGGCGTCAAATGGATCAACAAGCTGATGCCCGCGATCATCATTGGACCGACGGTCGCGATCATCGGACTTTCACTCGCGAGCAATGCAGTCGGCGACCTCATGGGCGGCGCAGTTTCCGCTTCTCCGTATGTCTGCATCATCTGCGGACTTGTGACGCTGTTTGTTACGATCATCTGCTCAGTTTACGGCAAGAAGATGCTGAAAATGATCCCGTTCGTGATCGGTATCGTCGCGGGTTATATCGTTGCGGCGATCTTCACGCTCATCGGCAGCGCAACGCAGAACCCGGATCTGATCGTCATCAACTTCTCACTCTTCCAGAACATCCAGTGGCTTCCGGACTTCACGTTCCTCACCGCGTTCAAGGGCTTCGGCGAATTGACCGGCGGTTATATCGCCACGATCGCCGTTGCGTATATCCCCGTTGCGTTCGTTGTGTTCGCGGAGCATCTTGCGGACCATAAGAACCTGTCTTCGATCATCGGCACGGATCTGACCGAGAATCCGGGTCTCCACCGCACGCTGCTCGGCGACGGCATCGGCTCGTTTGCAGGCGCGATCTTCGGCGGCGCCTGCAACACGACCTACGGCGAATCCATTGCCTGCGTCGCGATCTCCGGCAACGCATCCGTCAAGACGATCCTGTATACCGCGATCATGGCGATCGTCGTCAGCTTCATCGGACCGTTCGCAACGTTCCTCGCGACCATCCCCGGCTGTGTCATGGGCGGCGTCTGCTTCGCGCTGTACGGCTTCATCGCGGTCTCCGGTCTCAAGATGATCCAGAAGGTCGACCTGAACGACAACCGCAACCTGTTCGTGGTCTCCATGATCCTCGTCGCGGGCGTCGGCGGGCTCACGGTCAGCTTCGGCAAGGTCTCTCTTACGACCGTTGCCTGCGCGCTGATCCTCGGCATCCTCGCAAACCTCGTGCTCGGCGGCATGCGGAAGAAGAACGCGGAAGAAGTCGAAGAAACGGAAGAACCCGAACAGATCGAAGAATAATTCAAATCCTGCAAGCC
>CAMYWS010000188.1 GCA_947302865.1 uncultured Clostridia bacterium | reverse complement strand
GTCTACAACTTCGGTACGACGACCATGATCATCGCCATGGGCATCCCGCACGAGGTCCCGACCCGCAAAAAGGGCGAGATCGTGTTCGAAAAATGCATCCCGATGGGCATCGTCATGGACGAGCGCGTCTGCTCCGGCTCGCAGTATGTGGTCGCAAGCAGGAAGCTGTTCAACTATCTGAAGCATCCCGAACTTCTCGAAGTCCCGCCCGAAACGGTGGTTGAGGATCTTCCGTAAAAACGAATATTCAGACCGCCCTTTCGGCGGCGGATCTTTACGCGGAGCAGACGGATACAACTGCTCCGTTTTCAATTTACACAGCGTTCGATCGGACGCAAGCCCGCTCATGCGATATGCTTTTTTTGAAAAACGGGAAAAAGTTTTTACCGAACATGAAACCAAACCGATCTCCGCTGCGGCATGATAGATGACGGATATCGGTCAAGGAAAGAAAAAGGAGAGCAACTTTGGAAGATTATGAGATTGTGGAACTGCTGCTGAAAAGGGATCCGGAGGGCGTCCGCGCAGCACAGGAGAAATACGGAGAACTGCTGAAACGGCTGGCGGGACGTATTTTGTTTGATCCCCGCGACGTCGAGGAGTGCGTGAATGACTGCTTTCTTCGGATCTGGCAGGTGATTCCGCCGAACAATCCGGATTCACTCGGCGCTTTTTTGAGCGTGGTCGTTCGTCAGAATGCGCTGGATCGGCGACGTCGGCAGACAGCGGAGAAACGCGGAGGAACGGAGTTTGATCTGTCGCTGGATGAATTGGAGGACTGTGTCGGCAGAACGGACGACGTTTCGAACATCGCGTTGACGGACGCGTTGAACCGGTATCTGCGTGCGCTTTCCGTACCGATGCGCAGCGCGTTTCTAAAGCGCTACTTTTCCGCAGAGCCGATCAAAGAGATCGCAAAGGCGCTTAGCTGCAGTGAATCAAAAATAAAGGGCATGCTCTTTCGCTGCAGAAAAGGTCTCAAAAAATTCTTAATTCGGGAGGGATTCGACGTATGAATCAGGAACAGCTGATGCAGGCTTTGGGCAATGTGGATGAAGACCTGATTGCCGAGGCAACAAGCTACGAAAGAAAAGTCCCGCGCCGCAACAAGTGGGTGATCGCGCTCGTGGTAGCCCTCGGCGTGGCCGTATTTACGGCGTGCGGGATCGTGATAGGCAGAATTTCCGGCGTCAAGCTTTCGAGTGCAACCATCGATCGTGAAGACCCCGTTTGGGAGGCGGTTTTGACGGATGCTCCGTATGCCAACGAAATGCAGTATGCTGTGTGGGAGGTGCAGGATAATCCGATTACCGAAGAGATCAGAGTACAGCTCGAGGATATGGAGGGAAAGACGGAGTACAGGCGCCGTGCATTCTCGTCCGTCAGCGAGATGGAGGACGCTTACGGTATCAAATTGCTGAAGCCGGACAGTGAAGAATTCAACGTTCAGGCATGGCTCACCTTTATCGAACCGGATGATCATGCAGGCGGCGGCGCACATTTGACCGGTACCTGGAATGTATGGGACGAGGATGTATGTCTGAGTATCGATTTTTCCTATACGATGCACACGTCGGAGTTTCCGTTCGGCGCAGGCGTCGCTCTGAAGAAGATTGAGAAAAGCGGCGAATATGAAATCAAAAGCATCGACGAAGTCGCCATGCTGACCTCCGGGCTGATTGAGCAGGACGGAAAGGAGGAACGGCAGGTCATGGCATTCTTCTCCCACAATGGGATCAGCTATCTCATCACTGCGTTTCAGGAGGGAGAGCGGACGGTCACGATCAAATTGCTTCGTGACTGGCTGGAAACGCTGCATGATTGACCGCACGCAAACCGGATATGCATTTGCATTGGATCTGCCCGCCGAAAGGCGGGCTTTTTCATGCCCTGAAATCGGGCGAAAACATCAGGATGTGTATGTAAAATATATGAAAAGATTTGCTTTTTCTTCTATATTGATATTTACAAATCATGGCGGTTGTGCTATACTCTTATGGTAAATTGTGAGGAGTATGTACGCATGCGGATCAAGGGACTCGAACTGCATAGATTCCGGAATTACACGGACCTTACCCTGTATCCGGAGCCGGGGCTCAACATCCTTTCGGGGCTGAACGCCGAGGGGAAGACCAACGTGCTCGAATCCATCTTCCTGTGCGCGTTGGGGCGTTCCCACCGCACGCCGCACGACGGCGAGCTTCTGATGGACGGGATGACGGACGGAAGCGTTGCGCTCGCGCTCGAAACGCGCGGCGGTTCGCGCTCGATCCGTATCGAGCTTGTTCGCGGGGAACGGAAGCGGGTGTATCTCGATGAAGCGCCGCTGAATCGTTCCGGGGAGCTCATGGGATGTCTGAACGTCGTGATGTTCTCGCCGGAGGATCTTGCGCTTGTCAAGGACGGACCGCAGGAACGGCGGCGGTTCCTCGATATGGAGCTGTCGCAGCTCAAGCCGGCGTACTACTACACGCTGCAGCAGTACAATCAGGCTCTCAAGAGCCGCAACCTGCTTTTGAAGGAGGAGAGCGTCCCCTACGATATGGTCGAGCTGTGGGACGAACAGCTTTCTAAGCTCGGCGCGTCCATCATGCAGACACGGGCGGCGTTTGTGGAGGAACTCTCAAGCAACGCGCATACGCTCCACGCAAAGATGAGCGGCACGAAGGAGATCCTCGAAACGGTCTATGAACCGACGATTCCGGTGCAGGACTACGACACCATGCGCGAGACGCTGACGATACAGTTAGGCGAGCGGCTCGAGCGCGACGTGTTCCGCGGGTTCACCTCGGTCGGTCCGCACAGGGACGATCTCGGACTTTTGCTCAACGGACGCGATCTCCGCGTTTACGGCTCACAGGGACAGCAGCGCACCGCGGCGCTTTCCCTGAAGCTTTCGGAGATCGATCTGGTGAGGAGAGTGCGCGGCGAACGACCCGTTCTGCTTCTGGACGACGTATTTTCCGAACTCGACGCGGAGCGGCAGGCACGTCTTTTAGAGGTCGTTTCGGACTGTCAGACGTTCGTGACATGCACGCATCTTGAGGAGTTCGTGAAAGCAGGCGCGCTTTCTATGCAGGTGTACCGGGTGATGAACGGAAGGGTGGTGGAGGAATAATGCTTTTGCACATCGGCGAAAACCGGTTCGTGCCGACAAAGGACGTGATCGCGATCCAGCCGGCGGACAAAGCGACGGCGGAGACGGAGCGCATCATACGCGACTGCGTGGAGGCGGGGCATTATTATCCGTCCTACGGCCGCCCGAAGGCGTATGTGATCTGTTCACGGGATAATACGACATATGTTTACGCCGCCGCAACCGCGGTGGAAACGCTCAAAGAGCGATTGAATGAAAGTTTATCATAGAAACGGAGAATGCACTTTAATGGAAGATTTACAGCATGAAGTAAGCGCGGATTACGGCGCGTCACAGATCCAGGTTCTGGAAGGGCTCGAGGCGGTTCGGCGCCGCCCGGGCATGTATATCGGCTCGACCGATTCGAGAGGCTTGCACCATCTCGTCTATGAGCTTGTCGACAACTCGATCGACGAGGCGATGGCGGGGTTCTGCGACCATGTCAACATCG
>CAMYWS010000187.1 GCA_947302865.1 uncultured Clostridia bacterium | reverse complement strand
GATCTTTGCCGTTCCCGACTGCAGCCTCAAATATACCACCGAACTGGAATATGCGACCGAACCGTCTCCGACAGCGACGGTAAAGCCAACGGCTACGCCGAAACCGACCGCAACGCCGACTCCGACGGTCAAACCCACGCCGACGGCGACAGCCACGCCCGCGCCCCTTTACGGCGACGCGAACTGCAGCGGCGACGTTACGGCAGCGGATGCGGCGCTTGTGCTTCGCGCGATCGTCGGGCTCAACACGCTTACCGAGCAGGGCATGCGGAACGCGCTGGTCTCCGGCGGAGAAACGCTGTCCGCTGAGGACGCGGCCATGATCCTGCGGTATGTGGTCGGGCTGATCGATACGTTACTCGGAAAATAAAACATCATCCCGGAATCAAAACGGAGCAGTTCAAATGGAACCGCTCCGTTATTCTTTTTGGGTCAAACGTTATCGATACTGTTCGGCATGCCTGCGGATCGCGTCGAAGGTCTCCACGGAAAGATCGTGCTCGATCTTGCATGCGTCGTCCCGCGCCGTTTCGGGACTGACGCCGAGTCCGATCAAAAGCTCGGTCAGAAGCTTATGCCGCTCATAGATACGTTCCGCGATCTCCTGTCCCGGCGGCAAAAGAATGATCATCCCCGCGGAATCAGAAGCGATATAACCGCTTTCCCGGAGGCGTTTTGTCGCATAGCTGACGCTGGGCTTCGTCACGCCCAGTTTTTCCGCCACGTCGATCGAACGAATATAGCCGCGCTCCTCTTTGAGCATCAGCATGGCTTCCAGATAATCTTCTGCTGATTTATGTATCGTCATTGTCATCACCTGCCAATAGTATACCATCCACGCAGAAAAATGGCAAGAAAAAACAAACAAATGCAAGTTAGGGCTTGACAACTTTAGTTAGATATATTAAACTACATAAAGGTTAGAGTCTTCTAACCATTATTTGCGGACAAGGGTTAGGGAAAACTAACCGTTTGGTCCGGGAAAAGGAGGGATTCCGATGATGCCTTTGATCATGGCAGATACGGGAGAGGAGAACATCATCCGTCGGATCGGCGGAAGTCCGGAGATGAAAAAACACCTGGAGGATATGGGTTTTACAACGGGAAGCGCCGTGACGGTGCTGAACACCATCGGCGGGAACCTGATCGTAAAAGTGAAGGAATCCAGAGTGGCAATAAGCCGCGAGATGGCGGCAAAGATCATGATTTGAACACTGTAAGGGGAAAGGAGAAATCGAAATGAAAACACTGAGAGACGTGAAAGTCGGCGATACCGTAAAGGTCATAAAACTGCACGGGGAAGGCGCGGTAAAGCGCCGTATCATGGACATGGGCATCACCAAGGGCGTGGAAGTTTACGTACGCAAGCTTGCTCCGCTCGGCGATCCGGTCGAGGTCAATGTGCGCGGGTATGAGCTTTCGCTCCGCAAGGCGGACGCGGAAATGATCGAAGTGGAGTAAAGGAGAAGGGGTATGGAAGGACAGATTCGCATTGCTCTTGCGGGCAACCCGAACAGCGGCAAAACGACGCTGTTCAACAAACTGACCGGCGCAAACCAGTTCGTCGGCAATTGGCCGGGCGTCACCGTGGAAAAGAAGGAAGGCAAACTGATCGTCGACAAGGATGTCGTGCTTACCGATCTTCCCGGCATCTATTCGCTTTCGCCCTATACGCTCGAAGAGGTCGTTGCAAGGAACTACCTCATCGAGGAAAAGCCGAACGCGATCTTAAACATTGTGGACGCGACGAACCTTGAGCGCAACCTGTATCTGACGACACAGCTTGTTGAGCTCGGTATTCCGGTCGTCATCGCGCTGAACATGATGGACCTCGTCAAAAAGGCGGGAGATCATATCAACGTCAAGGAGCTTTCGAAACAGCTCGGCTGCAGGATCGTAGAGATCTCGGCGCTGAAGGGCGACGGCGTGAAGGAAGCGGCGCTGGCCGCGATCGAAGCCGCAAGATCCGGCAAAACGATCCCGCAGCACAGCTTCTCCGGTCCGGTCGAGCACGCGCTCGCGCACATCGAGGAGGTCACCGTTCATGATCTGCCCGAGGAACGGCAGCGCTGGTACGCGATCAAGCTCTTTGAGCGCGACGAAAAGGTCATGGAGGCATTGAAGCTTTCCGCCGAAACGAAGGCGCACATCGAAAAGGATATCGCGGCGGCGGAGAAGGAGATGGACGACGACGCGGAGAGCATCATCACCAACGAGCGCTACGTGTATATCGGACAGATGCTGAAGGGCATCTATAAGAAGAAGGGCGCAGGCAAGCTGTCCGTTTCCGACAAGATCGACAGGATCGTGACGAACCGATGGCTTGCGCTGCCGATCTTCGCGCTCGTCATGTTCCTCGTCTATGCGCTTTCGATGGGTAAATCCGTTGCGGACGGCGGCATTTCGATCGGCACATGGCTTACCGACCTCACAAACGATGTGCTCGGCGAAGCGTGGCTCACCGAGGGCTCCCGTGCGATCCTCGAGGGCTGGGGCGCGGCGCCGTGGCTCGTCGGTCTGATCTCCGACGGTATCCTCGCGGGCGTCGGCGCGGTGCTGGGCTTCGTTCCGCAGATGCTCGTGCTGTTCCTCATGCTCTGCCTCCTGGAGGACTGCGGCTACATGGCGCGTATCGCGTTCATCATGGACCGTATCTTCCGCCGCTTCGGTCTAAGCGGCAAGAGCTTCATCCCGATGCTCGTCGGCACCGGCTGCGGCATCCCGGGCGTCATGGCGTCCCGTACCATTGAAAACGAGCGTGACCGCCGTATGACGATCATGACGACCACCTTTATGCCCTGCGGCGCAAAGATGCCGATCATCGGTCTCATCGCGGGGGCGCTGTTCGGCGGCAGCACGTGGATCGCGGTGTCCGCCTACTTCATCGGCGTGGCGGCGATCGTTCTCTCCGGCATTATGCTGAAAAAGACCAAGATGTTTGCGGGCGATCCGGCGCCGTTTGTCATGGAGCTTCCGGCTTACCATCTGCCTGCGTGGGGCAACGTCCTTCGCGGGACGTGGGAGCGCGGCTGGAGCTTTATCAAGCGCGCAGGCACCGTCATCGTGATTTCCTCCATCGTCATCTGGTTCCTCACGAGCTTCGGCGTCGTCAACGGACATTTCGGCATGGTCGAAAATCTGTATGAAGACGACGCGGTCGTAACGGACGAATACGTCGCTGCCGTCGCAGACCGCATGGACATCCCCGAGGACGAAGTCGAGCCGATGGACGATTCCATCCTGGCGCGCGTGGCGCAGCCCGTCTCCGTCGTGTTCAAGCCGCTCGGCTTCGGCGATTGGAAACCCACAGCGGCGACCGTCACCGGTCTTGTCGCAAAGGAGGAGGTCGTCGCCAACTTCGGCATCATGTACGCCTATGACGATCAGGAGGGCGAGGAAGAGCTGGAGGAGAACGGCGATCAGATCTGGGACCGCGTCGCAGAGGACTTCAATGCATTCTCGAACGGTCACGGCAAGCTTGCCGCGTTCGCCTTTATGATCTTCAACCTCCTGTGCGCGCCGTGCTTCGCGGCGATCGGCGCGATCAAGCGCGAGATGAACAGCCGCAAGTGGACGTGGTTCGCGATCGCCTA
>CAMYWS010000186.1 GCA_947302865.1 uncultured Clostridia bacterium | reverse complement strand
GCGTTCCCGGGCATCTTCCGCGGCACGTTCGACGTGCGCGCAAGCGACATCAACGAGGAGATGAAGATGGCGGCGGCAAAAGCGCTTGCGGACCTGATCTCCGACGAGGAACTTTCCGCGGACTACATCATCCCGAAAGCGTTCGACCCGCGCGTGGGCAAGGCGGTCGCCGCGGCGGTCGCCGAAGCGGCACGCAGAAGCGGCGTTGCGCGCATCTGAACCAAAACTCATAAAAGCGGGCGCAAAGCCCGCTTTTTCTTTTACTGACTCAGATCGTAAGCGTCAGGTTCTCGCCCGTGATGCCGACAAACGCGCCCTTTTGCGCCTGCGAGGAATCCGGATGACAGATGAGCCATTTGTTTTGCATCCACAAAAGCCCTTCTTCGCCCGCTGCGGACGTATCGACATGCTCCAGGGGCGCGTTCGTGCCGCGTTCGAGCACAACAAGGCAGTTGAAGCCGGATTCTTTGATCCGGCACGGCGCAAAGTGCAGCACGCGCGGATAAATCTCGACAAGCGTTTCCGGCGGCAGATAAAAGCCCTTCACGTCCTTCGAATCGAGTGTGCGGTCGCGGAGATCCTCCGGCAGCGCCAGAAGCAGCACAAGCCCGGTCGTCGAGTAATTGACCTCGCTGCACTTATGGTACTCCTCGGCGTTCAGCGTGTACCCTTTGCCGTTGCAGAAGCCCGCCTGGATCGGCATGCCGCCGTAAACGGTGCGCCCGATCTCTTTGATCGGGGAAAGCTGCTCGAGCGTGGGATCGCCCGCGACATAGCGGTTGCCGATTTCGGGGATACCGGTCTGCTCCATCGCACGGGTAAGCGCGGCGGTATCGGCGCAGGGCAGGATCCGCCCGTAAGGCGCGAATGCCGGATCGGTCACGCGGAAAAGCGGCAGGTCCGGGTTTTTCATTTGAAGCTGTTCCAATATCGTCATTCGGTCATCCCTCCGTTTCTGTAAAAGTGAATGGTGTACAGAAGCCCCGCCGCAAGCGGTTCCAGCCGCCCGTTGAAGCGGCTTTTTTCCATCGGCGCCGCGTGCGCCGCGTCCACGCCGACGTCCATTTCAGCCGAAAGACGCGACATGAAATACGGATGATCGAAGATCTCGCCGTACAGCACGATCTTTCCGGGGTCCAAAAGGTATACGACGCTTTTCAGCGCGTCTGCGAGCGCTTCCGCCGCGCGGTCCGCGATCCCCGCCGCTCCCGCGTCCCCGCCCCGCGCTGCGTCCAGTACGAACGCAATCGTGACTGCGGCTTTGCTGCCGTTTGTCAGCTTCCAGAGAAGCGGCGTTTCCGTTTCGGAAAGGATCGCCTCGGCGTCCTCGCGCATTGCCGCGGGGGACGCGATCGTTTCGAGACAGCCGGATTTGCCGCAATGACACGGTTTGCCGCCGCGTTTGATCACCGGGATATGCCCGATCTCCGCGCACTGCCGCCGGTCACCCTCCAGGATTTCGCCGCCCGCGGAGAACGCCGCGCCGATGCCCGAGCCGCACCGCAGAAAGAAGATGCTCTCCGGCTGTTCGTCCCGGGCAAGAAACGTCTGCGCCGACAAAAGCGCGCGCACGTTGTTCGACAACACCGAGGGCAGACCCGTCAGCGCTTCAAACCGGTCGCAAATCGGAAAATCCGCCGTGTCGAGCGCATCGAAGCTCGTTTTGACCGTGCGTCCGTCCGCCCCGATCACGCCGCGCGCGGCGATGCCGAGCCCGAGGATGCTTTCGCGGGCGATCCCGTTTTCCGAAACGAGTGCGAGCAGCCGTTCGGAAAGCCGCCGCACCGTTTCCTCCGCGGGCGCTGAAAGCGGCAGCGGAACGGTCTCGGCAAACAACGCCTCCCCGTCCGTCCGCACCGCGGACAGGATCGCTTTTTTCAGCCCCACGGACACGCCGAGCGTGCAGAACGAATCGTTTTTCAACCGCAGCGTGATCTCGCGCCGGCCCGCGCCGTCGGAAGGCACGGAACCCTCCTCACAGACGAGCCCCTCCGAGATCAGCTCCGCAACGATCTTCGTGATCGCCGCGGGCGTCAGATGCAGCATCGCCGCAAGACGCTTTCTTGACAGTCCGCCGTACCGGTGCAGGCGCAGAAGCACCGCGGCGCGGTTCTGCCGCTTCAATCCGATCATGTTGTCGCCTTCGGTCCGCATCTACGCGTCCTCCTTCCTTTCCCGGTGCAGCTTCTCGCGAAGCAGAATAATCACCGCGCCCAGAAGCACCACGCCGATCCCGACAAGCTTCCATACCGTCGGTTCCTCATTCAAAAACAGTACGCCGACGATGCAGCTTAACACCGGCATCAGAAGAAGCCAGAGCTTAACGATCCAGACCTCGTGGCGTCTGAGGTTCCGGTAATAGAAAAAGTAGATGCCCGTCTGCGCAAGCCCGCCGAGGAGTACGAACCACCAGAAGCCCGGCGTTTCGGAGGGTTTCAGCGCCGCAAGATCCCCGCGGGAGACCGCAAAGAGCGCAAACAGCAGCAGCACGACAAAGTTATTGTAATACGAGATCGTGTCCGCTTTCTGCCCGTGTTTGTCCTGCGCCGCCTTGATGATGAACGCGTTCGCCGTAACGCACGCCGCGCTCGCGATAAAAAACAGGTCCGTCGGCCGGAAGGACAGTTCGCGAAAATCCAGCCCGAGCACGAGCAGCACGCCGAACAGCATCAAAACGCTTCCGATCCAGTCGGTGGCATACAGGCGCTTCCGAAGGATCGCGACGGTGAGAAGATTCACCATCAGCACGTCGGTCTTCAGGAGCGCCGTGCCCGTGCCGAGCGAGCCGCCGTTTGCGTAGCCGAGGTTTGCGAACAGGTCCAGAAGGAAACCGAACACGCCGATGATCACGAGGATCACCGTCGCCTTCCCCTGCCGGAACAGATCGCGAAAGCCGCCGGTGACCGCAAGCTGTACGGTGAGAAAGACGAGCGCCGCCATACGCAGCAGAAAGCCCGCCGCGTACGGGGATCCCGTCCGGTCCACCATGAACTTGCTCGTCGCGTAGTAGATCGTCCACGCGATCACCATGCCGGCGATCATGCCGACGTCCCGTATCCGTTCCTTCATTGCAGTGCTTCAAACATTTTTCTGAGCGCGCTTTCGTCCATCGGGACCGGGTTGTTGCCCATCAGCGGATGCTTCGCCGCATCGCGGCAGAGCTTATCCAAATCGACCTCGCCGAGATCGGAAAGCGTCATACGAAGACCCGCAAGCTTTTTGAGTGCCCTGATGCGCTCCGCAAGCTCGTCCGTGCCGGAAAGTCCGGCGCGGCGGGCAAGCAGCGTGAGCCTCTCGTCCGCGTTGATCTTCACAAAGCTGTCGAGCGTGAATGCGCACGCTTCGCCGTGCGGCAGATGGTAATCCTCGGAGAGCGGATAGCTGCACGCATGGCTTCCCGCGGTTTTCGGAAGCGCGAAGCTCATGCCGCCGAGCAGAGCCGCAAGCGACATGTTTTCGCGCGCGGTAAGGTTTGATCCGTCGCGGTACGCCGTTTCGAGGTTTTCGAGCACGAGCCGCACCGCCTCGATCGCGCAGAGATCGGAGATCGGCTGATGGTTTTTGCTCCAATAGCCCTCCAGCGCATGCGCCATTGCGTCGAGCCCCGTGTTCATCGTCGTGCGCGGCGG
>CAMYWS010000185.1 GCA_947302865.1 uncultured Clostridia bacterium | reverse complement strand
CACACAAGCCGAGTTCCTTTTGTTTGAAAGAAAAAGACCCTGTCGGCCTTTGCTAGTTTAATCCGTTTTCCTTTGCAAAATGAATGATCGGTTTTTTCTATATATAATTCATCTTGTTTTTGTATCAAGTTCTTACACCACTAGTTTCTTTTTAGAAAAGATGAAAAGAGTGAAATAACCGGTGACTAATAGCGCAGAGAGCATCTGTGCTATTGCTGAACATGTTCGAATGTCACGCATCAATTATCCCGGTTGACCGGACGCAGAATCTGCTTCCGGGAAACGGTGACCTGTGTTCCCAGCAGGATCGGAAGATGGGCTCTTGCGTAATCAAGAAGATCCGTCTCATATGCGAACGGACGATAAGTGCCTATCTGACTGGGTTTCGTGCAAAAATACTGACCGTTGTCAGCCATTCGATGCGTAAGTGCTATTGTTGATTTCCTGCGGTACACGGCTTGACATTTTCGTTGTTTTGATTCTCAGAATAAGCTCAGACCGGGTCTTCGTAGTATCCGAATTTTGTGACCCTGCCGTCCCGCATAAGGATCTGTCCCTTCGCGACGAGAGTATCCGCCGTAAGATCTTCCCGAAGCAGCAGAAGATCGGCGTCGCTTCCGGGACGGACTGCCCCTTTTCTCGGATACATCAGCAGACCCTTTGCGACGTTTTCCGTGAAGAACGGGAGCGCCTGTTCGAGCGCAAAGCCTTCCGTTACGAGCTGGCGGAGCGTTTTTAAAAGGGAGGTCATCTTGCCTACGCCCATGCCGATCACGTGCTCGTGCGCCGCGTCCCACTTCGGTATGGAACCGTTCGAGTCGGAGCTGATCGTAACAAGGGACGGGTCGAGCCGGTCGCGGTATCCGTACAGTACCGGCGCAAGGGAATCGTGCGCCGTGAAATCGGCGTAGCCGCCCATTTTATTGAACGGAACAGCCTGTTCGATGTGACGCGTCATATGCGTCGGACGGAAATGGAAGACGGGGATGTCCGTCGTTCTGACGATGTCCATCAGCGGTTCGATCCCTGCCGGATCTATCCCGACATGGATGTGCAGCACGCCCGGCTTGCCGCCGATCAGACCCGCCATGCGGATCTCGGATACGAGGCGGATGATCTCGTCGCGGGTGGGATGGCATGCCCGGTGATCGGAGACTGCGAGCTTGCAGCCCAGCACTTCCGACAGGAACACGATATCGCGCATGACCGAGCCGGTCAGCGTGACCGGCGGATAGTTGTACGCGCTGGTGAGGCATCTGGCCGTTACGCCCTCCTCGTTCAGCGCCTTCGTCTTCGCGAGCAGCGTTTCGACGTCTCTCGTCACGCCGTCGGTTCCGAGCACGCCTACGAGCGTTGTAACGCCGGCCTTTACGATGTCGGAAAAGGCGATTTCCGGTACGCGGGATTTGAGCCCCTCTTCGCCGCCGCCGCCGATGACGTGCACGTGCTGGTCAATGAGCCCCGGGACAAGGATCATGCCGGACGCGTCGATCACTTCCGTGTCATATCCCACGGGTGAAACGGAATCCTCCACCGCAAGAATCCGGTCAAAGGCGATCAGAACGTCTTTCTTTCCACGGCGCGCGGGATCGTAAAGGACCGCGTTTTTGATCAGCAGCATGCGGCTGTCCGGCTTTCCGGAAGCGGGAGCTTCTTCCCACAGCGCATCCGGCGGGCAGCCGAGATAATCCGCGATCTTTTTCAGTTCGGGATCAGTGATCCTTTCGCCACGTCCGATCTTCGCGACGGTATGCGAAGAGATCCCGAGCGCGGATACGAGATCGGACCTTGTCATGTTCCGTTCCTGCAGTTTTGCAATCAGACCCGAGTAGGAAATCATTTCAGGCACCTCCTAATCCATACAAAGTATAATGAAACTGCACAAGAAAGTAAAGATGCCGGTGAATGGCCTAAATTCATCAAATTCATACCTAAAAACCATGTAAACTTCTACTGACAGGGACATACATATAAAGGAAACTCTGTCAGCAGGCTTTTAGCTCTTTAATCGATAGGTTCGATTGCGGTTGCCTCCTTCCGGAACAACGATACCTTCTGAAACGAGCTCGTACAACAGTTGCTTTACTCTCGTTGATTTTACCCCCAACACCTGAGTAAGCTGCGATACGCTGCATTTGCCTTGATTTGTTAAGTGCTCGATGATCAAAGCCTTCTGCACAGATGCTTTTATCGTCACTTTTTTATCGTCGCTTTTTATCGTCACTTTTTTATCGTCACTTTTGAACAGCGGCAACACAAGCGTGCTTCGGTCGGGTTCGGAGGAGACCAGAATTGTCGGTTCGCTCCAGCCCTGCTGTTTCCAGACGGAAAAGATATTCGGAATACCGCTGCCCGCGCGTTCGCCGATATCGATCAGATTGAACATCTTCATCATCGTACCGTTGCGTGGATCGGAGATACCGCCGGAACGCGCGGCGGAAAGACCGATGCGGAAATCACCCGGATTGGTCATGGTGATCACATCTTTTTTCTTGATAATGACGAGTCCCTGCCGACCGTAGTAATCGGCGTTGACCAGGCAATTTGCCAACGCTTCGCGCAGCGCCCGATGGACCGGCGTATCATCGACGCGGTAAATCCCGTTCATCTCAAAGGGGACTTTCAGATCAAGCTGAAGCTTGTTATAGACCCGGAAATAGAAATCGAAGACGTTTCCGCTCCAATCTCCGGAAGAAGAGATGACCCGATCTGTCCATCGATGGACGTCATCGTATTCTTCGCGATAATCCAGGAAGTAGCGCGGGTATTCACGGACGATATCCGATTCGTTTCCAAACATCAATAAGCCTGCTGCGGTGGGATGAACCGAACCGTTTTCGCCGATTGCCGCTGCGCCGAGTTTGATGAGAAAATACTCGTCGTCCAAAGTATCCCAGACATGTCCGGGCTTGCTGAGACGCATCCGCTGCCGATAAGCACGCAAGCTCTCTGCGTTGATGACGTCCAGACTCATTTCCTGCAGAACGAGCATATCCTGCGTCTTTATTGAGGCATCACGGTACATTGCATGCAGTTCGTCGGCGGTGCACTTGTAATCGCCTTCTCCGTTGCGGCGATAGCTGTTCAGCGGATTGCCGTCCACATAAACCGGTTTATAGGTGCGATCGGCCCGCGGGACATTGATAACGACGATGCTTTCCTCGCCGACGGCCTCAATCGTAACGTCTTTGCTCGAAAGAATGTTGACGCTGGCTTTATTGGGATTGTTGACGGCGTCCCAGAAATCCTTTACCAGTTTTTCCGGATCCGGAAGATGGACTGCGTGGAGAGATTTGTCCGGATGCTCTTCGACACCAAGCAGAATGATCCCGCCTAGCGTATTTGCGAATGCGGAATATGTCTCCCAAATGCTCTGCGGAAGTCCGCCGACAGCTTTCTTTGCTTCGATTCGGTTGTTTTCTCTGTACTGTTCCAGATGCTGCAGGTCGATCATGGTATACCTCCGAAAATCTCCATATACATTATAGCCGAAGACGACGGTGTTTACAATGCTTTTCATGCTGAATTGAACCGACTGATCGTGCTGAAACAAGTTCCTTCAGTGGATCCGATGCACCGGTCGAGGAATCTGCTTTCGGGAAACGGTGACCTGCGTTCCGAGCAGGATCGGAAGATGGGTTTTTGCGAATTCAACCAGATCCGTCG
>CAMYWS010000184.1 GCA_947302865.1 uncultured Clostridia bacterium | reverse complement strand
TCGGTCGGAAACAGATATCCGAACGCGGCGTCGGTTTCTTCATCCAAACAGGGGACCTTTTCGCTGTATTCAATGTCGTTTACCGGCGCGCCTTCGCTTATTTCCGCTTCATGCTCAACGAGTTCACTGTTCGTTCCGAACCAATTTTGATTGACGCCGACGCCGATCACGGCGAGCAGCGCAAGACACGCGGCGGCGGGGATCAGAATGCGTTTTATATTTGTCATGTGATTCATCTTTTCCTTTCTGTTTTGTGCGGTGCGGTTTGCGTGCAGGATCGCCGAAAGCATGCGGGCGTCCGCGGCGGCGTCCGGTTCGACCGTGTTCCATGCAGCAATGATGCTATCGTTCTTCATCGAAATCACCTAACCTTTCTTTCAGAATGATGCGCGCTTCGCGCAGATGGTTGCGGACCGTCGATTGCGGCTTTTTCAGCATCCCGGCGATCTCCGCGCCGGTATAGCCCTCGTAGTAATAGAGATAGACGGCGGCTTTGTATCGGTCGGGCAGCGCAAGAACCGCCTCCAGAACGTCGCTTGTATCCGGCGTTTCCGCGCCCGGCAGATCGGGGAGCTGCTCGATGCTTTCGCGCTTGCGCCACCAATACCCGAGCATGTTTTTGCAGACGTTCGACGCGGTCCGTATGAGCCACGCCTTTTCATGCTCCCCGCTTTCAAAGGCGGGACCGCTTTTGATCAGCCGAATAAACGTTTCTTGCGTGGCATCCTCGGTGTCGGAGGTGTTTTTCAGGTAAGCAAAGCAGACGCGCCAGACCGTGCTTTTGTGCCGCGCGTAAAGGTCCGCAAGCTCTTTGTCCGTACGCAACAAAGATTTTGACATGTTCTTTGCCCTCCTTTCACCTATAATACCATCGGGAACGCCGAATTGTCGGGTATATATTGCAGTTTAACGGATTATTTTTCTGTATGCAAGAAGCACCCTCTGTGAATGAATTACGCCTGCGGCGCATGAATTGTCCTTCGGACATGAATTGCCTGCGGCATGAATTGGCTTCGCCATGAATTGCGCTTCGCGCATGAATTGTCCTTCGGACATGAATTGCAGCTGCGCCGCATGAATGGTGCCGCCTTCGGCGAAGTTCACCATTATGTCACATTGTTGCCTTGAAGTTCACTTGACTATTGTGCATCATAGTGGTATCTTATGCATAGTGATTAGCACTCGAAGAAACGGAGTGCTAAAGGAAAGGAGGCGATCGCATGGAACTGGATCAAAGAAAGCTGCAGATCCTGCGTGCGATCGTTGACGAGTACATCCTTTCGGCAAGCCCGGTCGGATCAAAGGCGTTGAGCAGAGGCGGCATGAAGTGGTCGTCCGCGACGATCCGCAACGAGATGGCAGACCTCGAAATGCTCGGCTATCTTGCGCAGCCGCACACGAGTGCAGGACGCATTCCGTCCGAAAAGGCGTACCGCCTGTACGTCGATCAGATGATGCAGCGCGCGCACCTGAGTGACGAGGAATCCAGGCTTCTGTACGGATATTTTCGCGAGCATGTTCACGGCGTCGACGCGGTGCTGCGCGAAACGGCAAAGGCGCTTTCGGAGATCACGCACTACACGGCGCTCGTGATGATGCCGGACATCGGCGTGAACCGTCTCCGCCATCTGCAGCTGATCCCGCTGACGCAGGGCAAAGCGCTTGCGGTCGTTGTGACCGACGCGGGCGTATCGCAGAATACGGTCATCGACGTGCCCGAAGATATCGGACCGGAGGAACTGGACCGCATCAGCAAGGCGATCACCGCGAGATTCCACGACTGCCGGATGTCTTCAGTCTCGTCAAAGCTTGTGCGCGAGTTCGGCGGCGAGCTCTCGCAAAGAGCCGATTTTGTGGAAGGACTGCTTGCGCGGCTTTGTGAAAGCCAGTCGAGCGATCGCCGAATGGTCGAGCTTTCCGGCGCAACGAATATGCTGGAATACCCGGAGTACAGCGACGTAGCGAAGGCAAGGACGTTTCTTGCGACCGTCGAGCAGAAGGACGACATGTACCGGATGCTGAAAAAAGCATCGAGCATGGAGTTCACCGTCACGATCGGCAGCGAGAACGAGCAGGAGGGCTTTCAGGACTGCAGCGTCGTCACCGCGAGCTACCGTGTGAACGGAACGCCGGTCGGCAGTTTCGGCGTCATCGGACCGACCCGCATGGACTATGCGCGCGTACTGAGTATTTTGAAAAATGTGCAGACCAACCTCGGTACGGTTCTGCAATCGTTTTTGAAGGAGGAGTAGGAACTTGGCTTCCAAGAAGAGCAAGCCGGTGGAACCGGCAGAGAAGCCCGAAACGGTCAATGAGACCGTGGAGGAGCACCAGACCGAAGAACAGCCCGAAACCGTCACCATGACGCAGGAGGAGCTTGAAACGGTCAAGAAACACATCGAAGAGCTGCAGAAGAAACTGGACGATACGATCGCGCTTTTGCAGCGCAATCAGGCGGACTTCGACAACTACCGCAAGCGCAACGCCTCGGTTCGCGCGGACAGCTACGACGAAGGCAAGCGCGACTGCATCAAAGCGCTTCTGCCGGTGCTGGACGATTTCGACAGGGTCGCGGAGAGCGATCCGAACGCAGACGGCTGGGCGGACGGCGTAAAGCTCGTGCATAAGAAGTTTGCCGAGATCCTTCAAAAAGAGGGACTTTGCGAGATCCCGTCGGACGGCGCGTTCGATCCCGAACTGCATAACGCGGTCATGACCGAAGCGGTCGAGGGCATGGAAAGCGGCAACATCGTGCAGACCTTCCAAAAGGGATACAAAGTCAAAGAAAAGATCATTCGCCACAGCATGGTGAAGGTCAGCGAATAAGGCAACAACAAGTAAACAACGCTTGTTTGCATAGAATAAAAAGAAAAATCTTCAAAGAATTCGGAGGTATAAACATATGAGTAAGATTATCGGTATCGACCTTGGCACCACCAACTCCTGCGTCGCGATCCTCGAGGGCGGCGATCCCGTCGTCATCCCCAACGCGGAAGGCGCAAGAACCACCCCGTCCGTCGTTGCGTTCAAGGGCAGCGAGCGTCTCGTCGGCTCCATCGCAAAGCGTCAGGCGATCACGAACCCGGACAGAACCGTCTCCTCGATCAAGCGTGAGATGGGCTCGTCCTACAAAGTACACATCGACGACAAGGACTACACGCCGCAGGAGATCTCGGCAATGATCCTGCAGAAGCTGAAGCAGGATGCGGAAGCGTATCTCGGCGAGACCGTCACGCAGGCGGTCATCACCGTGCCGGCATACTTCACCGACAGCCAGCGTCAGGCAACGAAGGACGCGGGCCGCATCGCGGGTCTCGAAGTGCTCCGTATCATCAACGAGCCGACGGCGGCGTCGCTGGCGTACGGTCTCGATAAGGAAACGAACCAGAAGATCCTGGTCTACGACCTCGGCGGCGGCACGTTCGACGTCTCGATCCTCGAGATCGGCGACGGCGTCTTCGAAGTGCTTGCCACCGCGGGCAACAACCGTCTCGGCGGCGACGACTTCGACCAGAGACTGATCGACTACATCGCGTCCGACTTCCTGCGCAACAACGGCATCGACCTCAGAAAGGACAAGATGGCGCTGCAGAGACTGAAGGAAGCGGCGGAGAAGGCAAAGATCGAGCTTTCCGGCATGACCCAGAGCAACGTGAACATCCCGTTCATCACGCAGGGACC
>CAMYWS010000183.1 GCA_947302865.1 uncultured Clostridia bacterium | reverse complement strand
GTTGATATCCTCCATCGGAACGACCTGCGAATAGCCGCCGCCCGCCGCGCCGCCCTTGATGCCGAACACTGGACCGAGACTCGGCTCCCGCAAAGCGGCGACCGCGCGCTTTCCGAGACGGGAGAGCGCGTCCGCAAGCCCGATCGTGGTAGTCGTTTTGCCTTCGCCCGCAGGGGTCGGCGTGATCGCGGTCACAAGGATCAGCCTGCCGTCGTTTCCGGTGATGTATTTCGGATCGATCTTCGCCTTATATCTGCCGTACGGTTCGACGGCGTCCGCCGGGATGCCCGCTTTTCGGGCGATCTCGCCGATCGGAAGAAGCGCTGCGCTTTGTGCGATCTGAATGTCGGTGAGCATACATACCTCCTGTTCGTCAAAGCCAAATCATACCAAATCAAAACCGTTCTGTAAAGAGGACGCGACTGAAATTCGGGGTGGAAAAAACGACGGGGCTGTGTTATACTATATATAAGCGGTTTTGTGCCGTTTCCAAAACCGATGGAAGGGGATTACCATGAAAAACATCAATAAGATCGTCCTGACGGGCGGACCCGCCGGCGGAAAAACGACGCTGACGTCCCGGCTTGTCAAGGAGCTTTCGAGCATCGGCTACCGTGTGTTCATCGTGCCGGAAGCGGCTACGGAGCTCATCAGCGGGTTCGGCATCAAGCCGTTCGGAAACTGCCTTTCCATGTTCGACTTTCAGTATTTCGTCGTCTCCTCGCAGCTCCATAAGGAAAAGCTGGCAATGGAAGCGGCGCAGCTCGTGCCGGAGGATAAGATCGTCATCCTTTGCGACCGCGGCGTAATGGACGACAGAGCGTACGTTTCGCAGAAGGAGTTCAACGAGGTCATCGCAAGGTTCGGTTTGACCGAAAAGGACATTCTCGCGTCCTACGACGCCGTCATCCATCTCGTGTCCTCGTCGAAAGGCGCGGAGTTCGCCTACAATTATGACAACGCGGCGCGCTATGAAACGCTGGAGCAGGCGAGGGAGAAGGAGGACGCGACGCTTTTGTGCTGGCGCAGCCATAAGCACCGCGTCGTGATCGGGAACTCCTATAACTTCGAGAACAAGATCCGTAAGGCGATGAACGAGGTCTATACGATCCTCGGCGAGATCCCGCCTGCGCAGATCGAACGTAAATTCCTCATCGAATACGTCGACGAAAACGACCTCGCGGCATACGAGCCGGTCGAGCAGAACATTACGCAGACGTACCTCAAAGCAAAGGCGAAGGGCACGGAACGCCGCGTCCGCAAGGTCGTGTCCGAAAACTCGATTTCCTATTTCTATTGCGAGAAACGACCGATCTCGCCGATCGAACGCATCGAAAACGAACGGCTGCTTTCGCAGAAGGATTATCTCCGGAAGACAGAGGAGGTCGATCCGGAGTACGGCTCCGTCAGCAAGCGCCGCTTCTGCTTCCGCTATAAGGGGCGTTATTGCACGATCGATACCTATCCGACCAATGCCGAGACGGCGATCCTGGACGTGCAGCTCAACGACAGGGATGAAGAGATCGAGCTTCCGCCGGAGATCCGCGTCATCCGGGAGGTCACGGGGGACGTCAATTATCAGGGACACATGATCTCCAAACGGCTTGCGCAGCTTTGAGAAATAACAACGACCCGCCGGTTGATCCGACGGGTCGAATTCTGTGTATCGGGGGTCTCCGGGAAGGGGGATCCTTTTATTTGATCACTCTTCCGTGGGAGCGGGCGCTTCCTCGGGCTGCGGGTTGGCTCCCTGCGCAGCTTTTGCAGCATTTTTCGCCGCCTTTGCCGCGTCCTGCATCGCTTCCTGCTGCTTCTGCAGCGCAAGCTCTGCGTCGCGCTGCGCGGCTTCCGCGCGGGCTTTCGCTCTTGCTTCTTCTTTTTCCGCTTCCACACGTGCTTTTTCTGCCTTTTCGAGACCGACCAGCCGTGCGTCGATGGACTGGAGCTCCTCGATATAGTCCGGGATGCCAAGCGCGATCGCTTTCTTTGCCTTGTTCGTGAGAGACTTGATCCAGAGCGCGGCGATCACGCAGACGGCGATCAGAAGCACCGCGGGAATGAGGTTCAGCAGCCACGGACTTTTGGTGAGACAACCGATCAGATAGCCGAGCAGGGCGATCGCAACACCGCAGGCGATGATGACCCAATGCTTTTTGGAGATCTTGTCCAGCTTTACAAAGGTGTCGACCTGCGTGCGCGTCGATTCCGGCATTGCTTTCAGAAAGCCCTTTTTACGTTCTTTGGTCTGCAGAATTTGGTCTTTCAGTTCCATAATACACGCCTCCGATCAAAGATATATGATTTACAATATCATTATAACGGACAGAACCGACCGTGTCAAAGGATTTTTCTCCGTAATCTGCGTTATTCGGCGGCGGATTTCAGGAGCTGTTCGAGCGCGGCGATCCGGAGACACAGGCAGAAAACGCTGATCGCTTCGGCGAGCTCTTCGACGGGCGGCAGCGTCGGTGCGATGCGGATGTTGCTGTCGAAAGGATCCTGTCCGTACGGATAGGTCGCGCCGGCGGGCGTCATCGTGACGCCGGCCTCCCTGACGAGCTGCAGCGCGCGCTTCGCGGTCTGCGGCATGGCGTAAAGACTGATAAAGTAGCCGCCCTTCGGACGGTTGTAGCGGCCGATCCCGCGGGAGACGATCTCACGGTCGAGCGCGTCGCAGACGGCGTCGAACCGCGGTTTCAGGATCGCGGCGTGCTTTTTCATCAGCGCAAGCGTCGTCGGCTTGTCCTTCAAAAAGCGAACGTGGCGAAGCTGATTGACCTTGTCGAAGCTGATGATCTGCACGCCGAGCGTCTTCTGGAAATATGCGATGTTCGCTTCGCTTGCGCACATGCAGGAAATGCCGGCGCCGGGGAAGGTGACCTTCGAGGTCGACGCGAATTCATAGACCATGTCCGCGTTGCCGTATTCGGCGCAGAGCTTCAAAATATCCGGGAACGGGACGTAATCGCCGTCAAACTCGTGGATGCAGTACGCATTGTCCCACATAAGCGCGAAGTCCGGCGCGGCGGGCTTCATGGAAGCGAGCGCGTGGATGACGCGATTCGAGTAGATGATGCCGTCTGGGTTCGAATACTTCGGCACGCACCAGATGCCGAGCACGCTCGGATCCTTGATCCACTGCAGTACGGCGTCCATGTCGGGTCCCTCGTCGGTCATGGCGATCGGGATCAGCTCCGCGCCGAAGAACTCCGTGACGCGGAAATGCCGGTCGTAGCCGGGCGCGGGGCAGAGAAAACGCACCTTGCCGCGTCTTGCCCACGGCTCGGGACTTCTGAGAAGTCCGTGCGAAAACGCGGTCGCGATCAGATTGTACATGAGCTGCAGCGACGCGCTGCCGCCGACGATGACCTCGGAGGGTTTGACGTCGAGCAGTTCCGCAAAGTACCGTCTTGCGGACGGGATACCCGCAAGATTGCCGTAGTTGCACACGTCGAGCGCGCCGTCGAGACACTCCTCACGGTCGGAAACCGCCTTCAGCATGTCGTTGGAAAGATCGAGCTGCTCTTTGCCGGGCTTGCCGCGCGACATGTCAAGATTCAGCCCCATTGCTTTGACGGCTTTATATGCTTCGGTAACGGTTCTGAGCTCCGCTTCAAGGGCGGGCTTGTCCAACTGAGAATACGGGATCATAAACGTCTCCTTTCGGTTTCCTTTGATTCGATTATACCATGAACG
>CAMYWS010000182.1 GCA_947302865.1 uncultured Clostridia bacterium | reverse complement strand
TTCGCGCAAACGAGAACCTGCATCCGGAAAAATACGTCGTGCGTCCTCTGCCGGACAAGAAGGTTCAGGAAGCGAAGCGCGTGTGCACCGTGCTGCACTGATTGCCGCGTATTGGCAGACAACAGGAATTGTTTATGAAAACACACAAAACAGCCGCATCGCCGGTGCTTCTGAAAATGTTCGCCGTCGGTTTCATTGCACTGGTTTTCTGGGCGATCATACTGACCGTTGTACAGTCCGCGCAGAATAACAGCTACCTGCCGATGGCGCTTGCGCCGGTTCTGACGATCGCCGCTCTGCTTCTTTGGAAAAAAGGACGCGCGTTGTATCATCGCATTCCGGAACATCTTCTGAACGGCGCGTTCGTGTTCCTGTGCATTGCGGCGTTCTTTGCGATGCTGTATTTTTCTCACCGGATGCGGCTGCGTTTCGGCGTCGATACGTGGGATTTCACAAGGATCCAGATCGACGCGTCCGACAAAGCCATGGGGACAAGCGACAGTTCGCTCAGCTATTATGCACAGTACAAAAACAATCAGCTCCTGCTGCTGTTGCTGACGTCGCTGTTCCGGCTGATCCTGTGGATGGTGCCGAATGCATCGGGCGATGTTTTGCATCATTGGGCGATGGCTGTAAACTGCGCTGCAATTCTGACGGCCGTGATCTTATGCTACTGCGCCGTCAAACGGGCGTACGGAACACACTTCGCCTTTCTTGCGGGACTGTTTCTGCTCTTTTACACACCGCTTTGGCTGTACACGCCGATCTATTACACGGATACATTGGGACTTCCGCTGATCGTTCTGCCGGTCCTGCTGCTCACGTATGTAAAGGACGGCAAAACGGTCCGGAATATCGTACTGTTCTGTATCATGGGGATCGTTGCCGCGATCGGGATGAAGATCAAGATGAGCATTCTGTTCGTTTTCCTTGCGATCGCAATCACGGTTCTGCTGTTTCATCGGCAGAAAACCCGGTGGTTGGCAGTCCTTTCCGGCATAGCAGCACTCGTGCTGTCCGCATTTTTGCTGCAGCTTGCAACGGACGGCGCCCTGCGCCTGACAAAAGACCGGTACGACAAGTACCAGCTTCCGTATTCGCACTGGGTTATGATGTCGCTCGGTGAGAGCGGCGGATATGACGCCGAACTGGTGAAGTATACCTCGTCCTTTGAAACGATGGAGGAACGCAAGGCAGCCGTCGCGGAAAAGACCGGTGAGCTCCTTTCTAAGCGCGGCTTTACCGGCACGATCAAGCATATATTTGTGACCAAAATGAAGCATGCATGGGGAGACGGGTCATTCAGCGGCGCATACTACCTTGGCAGGGAGCCGGCGGAGCAAGGAACATTCCAGAAGTATTTCACGCAGCGAGGCGCATTGTACGGACTGACGTATTCCTATCTTCAGACCCTGCATCTGATGCTGCTGTTCGGGCTTGTACTTTCCGGCATACGGATGTTCAAAAATCCTTCCGGCGGCGTCGTTACGGCCATGAACATCTGTGTCTTCGGGCTGCTTGTGTTCCTGCTGTTCTGGGAATGCAATTCCAGATATCTCGTGCACATCGCGCCGTTCCTTGTGATCGGTTCCGCCTACGGGGTTGCATCGGTTTCCGGACTGCCGTTTTTCGGAAAACAGTTTGCAAAAAAGTCCGAAAAACCTGAAAAAATCAGTTGACAAAGGGATTTCCGTGTGGTATAGTCATGCGGTGAGCCGCTTCGGAGCGGTATTTAAGTGTGTCCGTTGGGACACCTCCGTATTTGAGCGAGTCTGGGAAGAAGGAGGAAGCACAAAGCAATGTACGCAATCATTCAGACCGGTGGTAAACAGTATAAGGTCCAGGTCGGCGACGAGGTTCTCGTTGAGAAGCTCGACGCGGAGATCGGTACCGAAGTCACCATGGATGTTCTGCTCGTCGCGGACGGCGAAACCGTCACGGTCGGCAAGCCCGTCGTGGAAGGCGTCAAGGCAACCGCAAAGGTTCTCGAGCACGGCAAGGGCAAGAAGGTTATCGTCTTCAAGTATAAGCCCAAGAAGAACATCCGCAAGAAGCGCGGCCATCGTCAGCCTTTCACCAAGGTTGAGATCACCGCGATCGGCTGATCCATGATCACCGTGACCGTGACCCGGGAGAACGGCGAACCCGTCGGGTTCAGAGTATCGGGACACGCGAATATGGGTGAGTACGGGGAAGACCTCGTTTGCGCGGCGGTTTCAGCGATCGTGCAGACAGCGATCCTCGGGATCACGGAAGTATGCAATATCTCCGCAGGCGTTTCGATCAAAGAAGGCGAAACGACCTGTATCCTCAGTAAGGATGCGAACGCGGATGAGATCCGACGCGCGGGCATCGTGATAAATACGATGATCGCGGGACTCAGGAGCATTCAGGCGACGTATCTGAAGACCCTCAAATTTCGGAACAAGGAGGTTTAGATCATGTTTCAGATGAATCTGCAGCTTTTTGCACATAAAAAGGGCGTCGGTTCTTCCCGTAACGGCAGAGACAGCGAATCGAAGCGTCTCGGACCGAAGCGTGCGGACGGTCAGTTCGTCCTCGCAGGCAACATTCTTGTTCGTCAGCGCGGTACGCACTTCCATCCCGGCACCAACGTCGGCATCGGCAAGGATGATACGCTGTTCGCGAAGATCGACGGCATCGTTCGCTTCGAAGTCCGCCACGCGGGCAAGAAGACGGTCAGCGTCTACGCCGAAGAGCAGGCCGAAGCATAAGCAACACAACACAAAACAGCACGGATTGTTCCGTGCTTTTTTTGTACGCAAAATCCGCAAATCATTGCACGCATACGGATTTTATGCTATGATGAAATCGAAATACAAGCCAACCGGCAGAAAGAGGAAACTATGGGATTGATGGCACGGAAGGACGTTCCCGTGAATGAGACGTGGGATCTTTCGCTGATCTACAAAGAAGAACAGCAGATGTGGGACGTGCTGGAACAATTGAAAACGGACGTGAAAGCGCTCGTCGAAACGTATCAGGGAAAGCTTACGACGGCGGAGATGATCGTCGGCTGTCTCGACGAGTACGAGCGGATCAGTCCGGTGATCTCTCGCATCTGGCAATATTCGGGACTTGCGGTGGAAGCGGATTACACGGACAACAAGCTTCGCGAACGCAACGAAAAGGTCGGCGATGTGATGACGCGTCTGATGAGCGACATGGCGTTTATTGACAGCGAGATCCTCCTCGCGGAGACGGAGGAGCTGGAAAAAGCGATCGCCGTGGCAAAGGGCTCCCGCGTGTACCTTCAGGATCTCCTCGCGAAAAAGCAGCATATGCTGTCGCCCGAAACGGAAAAAGTGCTTGCGTCGCTCGGACGTTCGTTCGATGTGCCGTACGAAGTCTACAATACGATGAAGCTTGCGGATATCGCGTTCGATCCGTTTACGGCTGACGGCAGGGAATATACGCTCGGCTATTCGCTGTATGAGGACGATTACGAACTGGAAGCGAACACGGAGGTCAGACGCGCCGCGTTCCGCGCGTTCTACGACACGCTGAAAAAGTACGAGAACACGACCGCAACGGCGTACAACGCGTGCGTCACGCAGGAAAAGGTCATGTCGGAACTCCGCGGCTATAAGGACGTGTTCGATTATCTTCTGTTCGATCAGAAGGTCACGCGCGAGATGTACGACCGCCAGATCGACGTGATCACCGAGCGTCTCGCGCCGC
>CAMYWS010000181.1 GCA_947302865.1 uncultured Clostridia bacterium | reverse complement strand
CTATCTTTACTGGACAGGCGATCAGGGTGACATACAGGAGTTTTCCTTCGTGTCCTACGACACGCGCCTTGCTTTTGAATCGCTTTGCGAAAGTTTGCGCAATCCGTAAAAAACGGCGGACGGCCGTTGCCCGCCCGAAAAAAGAGCTTCCCGTGTTCGGGAAGCTCCTTCGTTTACGCTTCGGATTCGTAGTAATAGGAATAATCGATTCCTTTCATAAAGATCTCGCGATCGTCAATTGCGTCCGTCAGCGCGTTTTCGATCAGACGCGCGATCGCCGTGCCGTCATAGGGGCTTGCTTGCATCGCGGACAGGTATTCCCGTTTGTCGATTTTGCTCCAATCCACGCACCGTTTCAGGTTCTTCTTCAAAATCAGGTCCAGCCAGATCCTTGTGCTTCGCCCGTTGCCTTCCATAAAAGGATGCGCAACATTCATTTCGATATATTTCCGAACGATGCTCTTTAGGTCGTGCTCCGGCATCGCTTCAATTTTGCGCAGCGTTTCCGCAAGATACAGCGCGGAAGCGAACGCAAATCCATTTTTGCTGATATTCACGGTTCTGATCCGACCGGCAAAATCGTACAGACCACCGAAAATATAAGCGTGGATCTGCTGCAGCCCGCGGACCGTTCCGACTTCAACGCTGCGAATTGCGCCGCTGTTGAACAGATCGTATGCTTTCAGCTTGCTTTTTTCATCCGTCGTGCTTCCGACAGAGGTCAGCCACTTTTCAAACACGTCCTTTTTCGGACTTTTCAGAATTGCCATCAATGCGTGGAGCATCTCGTCGCTGATGACGTCCGTCCGGTATTTTTTGCCGTCGGACGCAGTCAGTTTCAGTTGTTTGCAATTTGCAAACAACTCAATGTTGCGGCGTTTTATCGTTGCCCAGTATATCCTTGGATTCGAGGTTTCGACAATGGCGGAGATCACATCCACGGCGCACAGCCACCATTTCAGCGTTTCATCATCCCAGACGGAGCGAACGGGCATATCGTCGAAAAATCGGATCGATGTTTTGATACCTGCCATTCGGGATCTCCTTCGCACATGATAAACAGAGAGCCTCCCCGCGGGAAGCTCTTTCGCGTTTTGGAATTATTCGTCGGCGTTTTCGCAGCCTTCGCAGGTCTCCGCGTCACAGTCCCAGCATTCCATGCGCTTCTCCGCGATCGCGAACAGCGTGTCGAGCATGTCGTCCGGCACGGGCACGAACTCTTCAAGGTCTTCTTCTTCGTTCACGACGATCTCCATGATGCAGACCTCAAAGTCCTCCTCGGGCTCCTCGGGAAGCTCCGCGTCGACCAGAACGGCGTATTCCTTGCCTTCGTACTCAAAATAATCAATGACCTCAAGGTCAAACTCGTTGCCTTCCTCATCGGTAAAGGTGACAAGATCTCTTTCGTCTTCCATAGCGATTCTCCTTTCGTTTGTTGCACTTTATTGTACCGCATTCCGCTGCGCATTGCAAGCAAAAACCGCGGCGCGGAAAATCTTTTTGCAAATCAAAAACAAAGTTTGTTTTCCACTTGTGCATCGGGCAAAAATCGTTTATACTGATATGTAAGAAAACGCGGGCAAAGGGGGCAATGCATGGATCTTGACTTTTTGGAGCGTCTCTCAAAAGCGATCGCGGCGCAGTTCGGCGAGCACTGCGAGGTCGCGGTACACGATCTCAAATCCGGCGACATGGAGCATACGGTCGCGCTGATCGAAAACGGACATGTCACGCACCGCAAGGTCGGCGACGGACCGAGCCGCGTGGTACTGGAAGCGCTGAAATCGGACGATCCCAAAGCACTCGCCGATTCCGCGGGGTATCTCATGCGTACGCACGACGGACGGGTCCTGAAGTGCTCCACGGTGTATATACGCGATGACAACGGCGTGCCGGAGGGGATCTTCTCGATCAACTACGACCTGACGGAGCTTCTCACGGCGGAACACGCGATCGGGACGCTTCTGCACCATCGGGAAGAAGAGAAAAAGACGCCGGAGCGCATTCCGCAGTCGGTCAACGAGCTTTTAGACGATCTCATCGAGCAGTCGGTGCAGACGGTCGGCAAGCCCGTCGCCATGATGAACAAGGACGATAAGGTGAAGGCGATCGCGTTCCTCAACAAGGCAGGCGCGTTCCTCATCACCCGCAGCGGCGACAAGGTGTCGAAGTATTTCGGCATCAGCAAATATACCCTGTATTCCTATATCGACGCAACCAATACCGTTCAGAACTGAAGAAAGGAAAGCAGTATGGATTTTGAAGCAATCAGACAAGCGGCGCAGAATTATCTGCCGCAGATGACGAAGTTCCTGCGCGATCTCATCGCGATCCCCAGCGAGAGCTGCGAGGAGGAGGGCGTGATCCGCCGCACGATCGCGGAGATGGAAGCGCTCGGCTTTGACAAGGCGGAGATCGACCCGGAGGGCAACGCGCTCGGCTGGATGGGAGAAGGCAAACGGATCATCGCGTTTGACGGACACATCGACACCGTCGGCATCGGAAACATCGCGAACTGGGAACACGACCCCTACGAGGGCTACGAGACCGACGACATCATCTACGGCCGCGGCGGCTCCGATCAGGAGGGCGGCGTGGTTTCGGCGGTGTACGGCGCGAAGATCATGAAGGACCTCGACCTCATCCCCGAAGACACGAAGATCCTCGTCGTGGCGTCGGTACAGGAGGAGGACTGCGACGGGCTCTGCTGGCAGTACATCCACAAGGAGGACGGCATTACGCCCGAATTCGTCGTTTCCACCGAACCGACCGACGGCGGCATCTACCGCGGACACCGCGGACGCATGGAGATCCGCGTGGACGTCAAGGGCGTTTCGTGCCACGGCTCCGCGCCGGAACGCGGCGACAACGCGATCTACAAGATGGCGGACATCCTCCGCGAGGTCCGCGCGCTGAACGAGAACACGGCAACGGAGCAGGACGAGATCAAGGGACTCGTGAAGATGCTCGATCCGAAATACAATCCCGAGCATTGGGAGGACGCGCGTTTCCTGGGCAGAGGTACGATCACCTGCTCGCAGATCTTCTACACCTCGCCGTCGCGCTGCGCGGTCGCGGATTCCTGCGCGGTCTCGCTCGACCGCCGCATGACCGCGGGCGAAACGTGGGATTCCTGCCTTGAGGAGATCCGCAATCTTCCCGCCTGTAAGAAGTACGCCGACGACGTGAAGGTCTCGATGTACATGTATGACCGTCCGGCGTGGACGGGCTTAAAGTACGAGACCGAGTGTTATTTCCCGACCTGGATCAATAAAGAGAGCGCGGCGCACGTGCAGGCGCTGTACGAAGCGCACAAGGGTCTGTTCGGCGAGAAGCGCATCGGACACGAGAGCGCGATGCATCTCAGAAACCGCCCCTTGATCGACAAGTGGACGTTCTCGACAAACGGCGTCAGTATTCAGGGCCGCTACGGCATCCCGTGCGTGGGCTTCGGTCCCGGCGCGGAATCGCAGGCGCACGCGCCGAACGAGATCACATGGAAGCAGGACCTCGTGACCTGCGCGGCGCTGTACGCGGCGGTCCCGATGTGCTATAAGCCCGAAAACCGCACGGACGACGTGACCGAGTACCGCGCGGGCAAGACCGACACCAAGTTTGCAAACGATTGAGGAGGAGCATATGAGCAACGTAAAGAAGTATACCGACAAGCTGGATCAGCTGAAGTTCGACAACATGTACAACGGCGACTTTTTCCTGACCTGGGAAAAGAC
>CAMYWS010000180.1 GCA_947302865.1 uncultured Clostridia bacterium | reverse complement strand
GCGAACAAGCTCTATATGTTCGTGCGGCACATCGTGCTCGGCGTCGGACAGGGCTTTCAGCCGATCGCGGGGTACTGCTTCGGCGCGAAGCGCTATTCGCGCGTGAAGAAGGTCTTCTGGTACGCCACGGTTTCCATGACCGTGATCGGTCTTGCGATCGCGGCTGCGGTCTTCTTCTTCCGCGAGCCGATCATGGTGTGGTTCAGAGACGATCCGGAGGTCGTGCGCATCGGAAGCATGATGCTGCGGTTCCTCTGCGTCACGATCCCGCTGATGGGCTTTTCCACCTACGTCAACCAGCTCTATCAGTCGCTCGGCTTTGCCGTCGGCGCAACGATCCTTGCCTCATGCCGGCAGGGGATCTTCTTTGTGCCGCTCGTGTTTCTGCTGCCGTATCTCTTCGGGCTCGACGGCATCACGGCGACGCAGGCGGCAGCGGATCTATTGACCTTTCTCATCTCGATCCCGTTTCTCATCTTCTTTTTCAAAAAGCATCTTTCCTTCCCGGACGAGGCGGAATGATACAAAAAAGGTTTTTCTGCAGGGGCGATGGCGAGTTGCGATTCAATGAGCGACGGCACCTATGTAATGAAGCGAAGCGGAATGGATCTCATCCGCCTGCCATAACAGCAGAAGGAGAAGACACCATCTTCCCTTGTGGTTGGATCGAATTTGCAATCATGAAATGCGCACACAAAAAACGGCGGTCAAACGACCGCCGTTGTGATTTCGAACCGTATTTACGTGTCGCTGGAAGACAGCATGTCACTCAGCCATTTGGAGACCTTTTCCTCCAGCATGTCGGGGAAGGACGGACCGTAGCTCAGATACTGCATGATAAACTGCCGCTCGCTGAAGCGGCGCGCAAGCGCGACCTTGCCGCCTTCCCGCATCAGATACAGCCGCACGAATCCGTATGTGATGTCGATCAAATACAGCGGATTGTCGCGTGCCATGCGATAGATGACCTCTGTGATCTCCTGCGGCACCTGAAAGGATTCCGTGAGGTCCTTTGTGATCTCTTCGTAGCTGTATCCCTGCGTGATCAGGTTCGCGGTATAGCCCATGAGCACGTAATGGTATAAGTTCAGAAACAGGTTGTACCAATCGGTATAGTCGTTCGTGCGCTCCGCCTCCGCTTTCGTCAGCGTCAGCGCGGCGTAGAAGCTGAGCCCACTGTAATAGGTCTCGGGCGCGGCAAAGATCTGCGCGCGGCTGAGCTCAGGCTGTTGCAGAAAATACCGGTAAAAGTAGGAATAGCACGCATTGTACCGCGCCGTCACGGACGCATTGTCGGCTGCCTTGCTGAAATACAGAACGGCGGCGTCGGGATCGTCGACATAGCATTTGAACCGCGCGTAGCCGAGATACGGCTGTTCAAGCTCCGGCAGATACTGTACGGCGCTGCTGCCGGAAAGCGGACCGTATTCTGCTTCCAGAAGCGTCATGATCTCGTTGTAGTGCGTTTCCGGCGTCTTATTCCGATAGGCAGCAGCTTTTTGGGCGTCGTCGTCGGGGAACACGGTCTCGTTCAGTTCCATTGCCATGTACTGCAGCGTGGTGTCGTAGAATAGGTCGATCACGATGGGATCGGGATCGTTCTTGAATCCCGTCGTTCTGGTCAGCCAATGCCTGTAGGAGCGGTACCATTTGTTGTTCTCGACCGAAGGAACGCCCTCATAGGGCGTGTGCGCGTCTTCGCAGTGCGGACGCAGCGCGTCAAGCGCGGTATACAGATTCCGGTATGCGGTGACGACGTCGTCGACCGCGGCTTCGTTGCGGGCAAGATACGGCGCCTGCTCATCTGCGCTCATGCCGAGCGCGTCCATGCATTTGCCGAGATAGGCATAGCCGAAGAAGTCCTTGCCGGGGCTGATGACCGCATCGATCTCCGTCAGGACCTGATCAAGTCCGTGTTCGGTCAGAAACCAGTTCCATTCATCGATGCGCGCCTGCTCGCGCACAAGCAGCTTGTCCAGATACGTCGGAATATAGGACAGCATGGCGAGATAAGATTCGATCTCCTCTGCAGAACTGATGCGATAGTTTACGAAGATTTTGAGAAGATCGAGATGCTTGCCGTAGTATGGCGCGAACGGTTCGTTGAACAGAATGAATTCCCTGCCGTTCATCTCCGCCTTCAGCGATTCGGTGACGGTGGTAAAGGCAAACAGATCGGTTTCGTTCAGCGCGAAGCGGTCGACCTCGCACACGTGATTCATCAGGGTCCGCAGATCCGCATAATACTGCTCGAATTCCTCCACGCTTCCGGCATGGATCGGGATCAGCGTGTCTGCGTCGATGCCGTAGGCGGACGGGTCAAAGATGTTCGCACGGAGCTCCCATTGCGAAACGGCGCTGCGCAGTGCGGGATATTCCGCGTCGATCTGCTTCCACAGCGCGGTATTGGGATCGAGGGGGACCTCGGTCGGCTCGGGCGTCGGCGCTTCGGTCGGCGTTGGCGTTTCGTTCGGTTCCGACGTAGGTTCCGCAGGCGCAGCGCTCGCCGTCGGCTGCGCTTCTCCGGATCGGTCGGTCTTGTCTTCACAGGCAAACGTGCCGAGCAGCAGGATCGCAGCAAGCAGCATGGCAAGGATTCGTTTCATGGCAAAGATCTCCGTTTCCGATGTTCTTCTGTTATTATAACACTTCAGAGCGCCGATTTGTGACATCCTTGTGCATTTTTTTTTGAAAACCGGATTGTTCGCTTCGCTTGACGGCGATCAAAAGACGGAATACAATAAAAAATATAAAAATCATGTAACACATTTGCCCGCCCGATTGTCTTAAAGACAAAGAGGTCAAAGGGGGACATTTATCCGATGATTTTACTGCTGCTGATTCTGGAAAGCGAAGCGGATCGCGCACTGCTTTCCGATCTGTTCGCGTCGAACTATCACCGCATGAAGCGTACGGCAATCGGAATTCTGCGCGAACCGAACGCCGCGGAGGACGTCGTGCAGGATACGTTCGTGCGCTGCATGAAAAAGATCGACACGCTGAAAGGCCTGCCCGAAAACGCCCGCGCGGTCTATCTTTTGACCGCGACGAAACGAAACGCGCTGAATCGCCTGAAAAAGGACGGAACACAGGCACTGCCGACGGAGGAGCTCAACGTGCCGGATGAAACGGCGTCCGTCGAGGAACAGGCGATCAGCCGTCTCACCGTTGCCGAGGTCAAGGCGGCGGTTTCAAAGCTGCCCGAAAGCATCAAGGACGTGCTGCGGTATAAGTATCTGTTGGAAATGAGCGACGGCGAGATCGCAAAGACGCTCGGGGTCAGCAAGAACACCGTGCGCGTCTATCTGACGCGTGCGCGGCGTGCGGTATTGAAACTTGTAAAGGAGGATGGCTATGCGAAATAAAGCGTTTGAAAAACTGCTGAAGGAAGCGATCCTCCTTGACGCGGAGGAGCAGGGCGCGCACATGGACGCATCGAACGAGCCCATCCCCGAAGCGGCGCAGGCGCGCTTTGACGCCGCGCTGAACGGAAAACGGAAGAAACCGAAAAGGATGATTGCCGTCGCATCTTCGGAGCAGCCGCAGCCGGTGAAGCGCGCGCACCGCTGGCTTGCGTACGGCCTCACCGCGGTATCCGCGGCAGCCGTGGTCCTTGTGGTCGCGCTGCTCGTCGGCACGGGCATGGGCGGAACAAAAGCCCCGGAACCCGCCGACGTGCAGCCGCCGCAGGCGGAGACCACCACCGCACCGCTTCCGGAACCCGGCGAAGCC
>CAMYWS010000179.1 GCA_947302865.1 uncultured Clostridia bacterium | reverse complement strand
ACAAAACGTACGGCACCACGGTCGTGCTGACCACGCACGACATGACCGACATCGAGAATCTCTGCTCACGCATCATTCTGCTCGAAAAAGGGAACATTCTTTACGACGGACCGCAAAAAAGCCTCAAGACCCGCTTCGGCAACATCAAGACCCTGACGCTGACCGTTCCGGCGGAGATCCATGCCGAGACCGCGCCCGTGCTCTCGCCCGAGGTCGCCGTTTCCGAGGCGGACGGGCGTCTGGTGCTGCGTTTCGATGCGGACAAGGTCGCTCTCGAACAGGCGATTCAGTATGCGTTCCGTGATCTTCATGCGATGGATATGAAAATCGCCGAGATCTCGATCGGCGACGTGGTCAAGACGATTCTCGAGCAGCAGGAGGCGGAGCATGCTGAAAAAGTATAAGCCCTTCCTTCGCGCCGGCGCGATCGACACGATGGCGTATCGCTTCAACATTCTGATCTGGGCGGCCATTACGGTATGCGAGGTCGCCTGCATGGTCTTTCTGTGGCTGGCGGTTTACCGGTCGAGCGAGGGCGGCATCGACGCCGAGATCCACGGCTTTACCTACCGCGAGATGATCGCTTACGTCGTGCTGACGACGATCTTCAATTTTGTAACGTACAACAACGACACGCTGTGGAACATCAATACCGACATCAAGAAAGGCACGGTCGGCAACTATCTCATAAAGCCGATCAGCTACCGCGGGAAGTTCGCCGCCACCAGTCTCGGCAACCTGCTCACGATGACGCTGATGTTCGGTGTGCCGCTGTACGCCGCAGCGCTCGTGACGCTCGGCGTCCTCGGGTTCCTGCCGGGGCTCAGCTTCCCGGCGTTCTTTGCGCATCTCGGGCTGTTTCTGCTGTCCGGACTGTGCGCGTCGCTTCTGAACGACACGATCTCCTATATCTTCGGCATCCTGTGCTTCTACACCTCCTCCGGCTGGGGATTGAATTCGCTCAAGGTCACGCTGATCTCGTTCCTTTCCGGAACGCTGCTGCCGATCGCGTTCTTTCCGAAGGGACTCCGTGACGTCGTGAGCTGGATGCCCTTTGCCGGCATGAGCCAGAACCCGGTCCTGATCCTGATGATGAAATACGACCTGAAGGAATCGCTGCGCTGCGTTGCGCTGTCGGTCGCTTGGATCGTCGTGCTGGAGTGTTTTGCAAAGCTCCTGTTCTCGCACGCCGTCCGCAAGGTCACGGTGCACGGAGGCTGATATGCGGTACGTTCATCTGTATTTTACATGCATCAAGCGGAGCATGATCTCCCGCCTGGAGTATAAGAAGGATACGATCGTCGCGCTGTTCTCGTTCTTCTTCTCCAACTTCTGCTCGCTCGCGGCGGTCTATTTCATCCTGCAGGCTATTCCGACGCTGGCGGGTTATTCTCTCCCCGAAGTCGGATTCTTTTACGGCTTCTCGATGATGCCGATCGCGCTCGACCACCTGTTCAGCGACGAATTCTGGCTGGTTGCCTATCGCCGCGTCAAGGACGGAGACATGGACATGCACTTTCTGCGCCCGGTGCCGGTGATGTTTCAGGTGTTTGCCGAAACCTTTCAGCCGGAAGGGTTCGGCGAACTGATCCTCGGCGTGGCGCTCATCACGGTCTGCGCCCTGAATCTCACGGTGAAGGTCGCGTTCGGGGCGATCGTCGTGCTGTGCGTCGGCGCGGTCTTCGGCGCGGTGATCATCACCTCGCTCAAGGTGGCGATGTCTGCGCTGGCCTTCATCTTCAAGCGCAGCGGGCCGCTGCTCCAGGTCATTTACAATTTCTCGGCCTACGCGAAATACCCGCTCGCCATCTATCCGGGACTTATCCGCGCGCTTCTGATTTTCGTGCTGCCGTTCGGCCTGTTCATTTCGCTGCCGGTCGACACGCTGCTCTACGGCACGTACGATCCGTGGCTTCTGTGCCTTGCGATCATCGGCTGTGCCGCCGTCTTCTTCGCCCTCGCCGCATGGATCTGGACGCTCTGCGAGCGCCGCTACGAATCCACAGGCAGCTGAAGCCGATCTCCGTTTCCCGCATCCGCCGAACTGCAAAAACGCTCCCGAAACGGGAGCGTTTGTTTCTTCTCTTTTCATTGTTCCGATCAATATCCGGCGTAGTCGTATTCGACGTACAGCCACTCGCCGTAATCGTTCTCCTTCTGTCCGAGGACCGTATGGGTGTCGTGGAAGAACTGCGCAAACGACAGCTCCCACAGCGGGCGGAAGGTCTCGTCATCCGCCGTGTAGTCGGGATGCGGGTTTTCACGGGAATAGTGTGAAACGGCGTAGAACGTCGCCGGTTCGTAACTGTCCTCCTCCTCGCGCTTCTCATCCGTCATCAGGAAATAGCGCAGATCGCCGCCGGAGCCGAGCGCGTAGGTCGGATCGATATGATAGTTCTTTCCGTTGAGCCGCACGAAGCTCCACTGGTGTCCCGCATGGTCGTAGGCGCGGTTTCCGCTCATGGTGGTCGCCTGCACGCCCGTCTGCAGAAGCAGGTAGGAATACGCCGACGAGATCTCGTGGCAGATGCCGACGCCGGTCATAAAGAAGCGGTAGCACGAGGTATAGTCCACGTACTGTTCTTCCGTCTTCCGGTACGTTTCGTAGTCATACGCATAGTGCTCGGCAAAATAGATATACAGGGCGAGCGCTTTCTCGAAGTCCGACCAGTCGTCCTCGAAGATCTCGTTCAGCATGTCCTCGATCATCCCGCCGAATTCCTCGATCTGCGCCTTCGCCTCCTCGGGCGGGACAAGATACGTAAAGCTCGCCACGCCGTCGATCACGGAATGTTCCCGGTCCCAGGCATAATCGATCAGTTTCGGCAGGATCGGCAGGCAATGCTCGGGGAACTGCCCCATCATCCAGTCGTAGGTGTGCTGATCCTTGCAGGCGAAGGTATCCTCGCCGGCAAGGACCGCGTCGATGAGGTTGGACCACGCGTCGCACATATCCTTTCCGAAGACCTCCTCCATATAGACGGAGCAGATCTTGGGCTGAAATACGTAATGGCTGTGCGGCGCGTCAAGAAGATCGTTCGGCTCGATGGGATCGCCCCATTCACCCGTCGACGGTACGAAGTTATCGATGACCGTTCCCGCCGGAAGCGGCTCCCACGTGCTCTCGTCCACGCGCAGCGCATAGGTTTCGCCGTTTTGCAGGAACGATACCGTCATCGGGTTGCCCGCGGCGTCGACGGCGCAAAATCTGACGCCGTCCTCGGAAGCGGAGACCGTTCCCTCATCCAGCCCGATCAGCCGGTACAGCACGACCGACATCGTATAGCCGTCGACGGTCTTTTCGATCGCGACGGTATTGTAACCGCTGTCGTCATAATGCCCGACGAAATCGTTCAGGTCGACCGGCTCGCGTACAGGCGCCTCCGGTTCCGCCGCAATGACAATATCCTCCGCGCTCTCCGGCGCGGCCGTTTCGGCGGGTGCCGTCCGTATCGGCTCCGCCGTATTCTGATTCTGCCCCGCGCACGCGGTCAGCAGCAGGGCTGAGGCGCACAGGAACACCATGATTTTTCTCTGTTTTTCTTTCATAGCCCATATTGTAGCACGATACTCCAAAATGTCTGCGCTTTGCGGCGATCTGTTCGCACAAAATTTACAGAGAATATGCATTCGGCGTCCGAAAAGGCGACAAAGATACTCAGACAACCATGTCGGTATAAGGGCTTACAGCCAAAAGCAAACCGCCCGTTTTCACGGGCGATTCGTGACATCGGGTCGGTTTTACCCGATCGTCAGAATATCGGAGAACCCAGTGACCTCGAAGATCTCCATGATGATCTCGTTTGCGTGAACGACCTTCATGCCGCCCTGCC
>CAMYWS010000178.1 GCA_947302865.1 uncultured Clostridia bacterium | reverse complement strand
CTGCCGGCACCAGGTGTTCATAACGAGACGGACCGGCAGCAGCTTCACAAGCCGCACCTGCATGCGGACCGGCAGCCCGAGGATGGAGACGGCCTTTCTCTTTTTCAGGTCCTTCATGGCGCGTTCCACAACCTGCTCCGAGGTGTACCAGCGGTCGAAATAGCGGATCGTGTCGTCGTGCTTCGCACGGTCAAAGAATTCGGTTCTGATCCAGCCGGGGCAGACGCACATAACGTGGATGCCTTTCGGTTTGAGTTCGCGGCCGAGCGCGCGGGAAAAACTCAGCACGTACGCCTTCGACGCCGCGTAGACCGTCATGTACGGCACGGGCTGCCAGCTCGAATTGGAGCCGAGATTGACGATTGCGTCGCCGCGTTCCATGTACGGAAGCGAATAGAGGCACATTGCGGAAAGCGCGGAATCGTTCAGCGTCACGATCCCGAGCTGGTTGTCGACGTCCATATCCTCGCACGCGCCGAACAGTCCGTAGCCCGCCGCGTTGACGAGAATACGGATATTCGGCTGTTCCGCTTCCAGAAGCGCCTTGTAAGCATGCAGATTTTCAGGCGCGGACAGATCCCACGGGAGCGCGCGGACCGGCGTTCTGCATTCCGCTTTGAGCGATTCGAGCCGTTCGGCTCTTCTTGCGATCACCCAAAGCTCGTCCGGTGCGTACGCCTTGTCAATCGCCTTTACAAAATCCCTTCCCATGCCGCTCGACGCGCCGGTGATGACTGCGATGTTCATAGTGTCCTCCGTAACGGTCTTTCGTACAGTATAACCGATTCAATCTTATATTTCCAGTAAAAAAAGTCAGATCCGGCGATATGCGCGGCGGATCTGACGGCTTGCTGTCCGCGCCGCCCGGGAATACGGCGTATGACAGGCGGGGACTGAAAAAATCAGCCGGTTGAAAATGTGTTTTCAACCGGCTGAATAGGTTACGCGCCGTAGGTGCAGAGCGCGCCGAAGTCGAAATCAAGCATACTCGTGATTTCGGCGGAGCCGTCAAGCGCTTCGTAGACGTAGACGAGCTTGTACTGCGAAGCCGCGTCCGGTGTACGTTCGGTGATCCGGACAAGCAGACAGCGGTTGGTCCCGGCGACGATCTGCTCGGCGAGGTTCGCGATCAGCTCATAGACCGCGATATATCCGTTGGAGATCTGCCCTTTGGCGAAGACATCCCGGATCTCGTCGGTGATCTCGGGCGATTCCGTATAGAACCAGCCGCCCGAGAGCGTTTCCTCCGCGGTGATCGGTTCCGCAGAGCCGTATTCGTTCGGAACGACCGGCATGTCCGCAAAGTTCATGACCCGGGCGTTGCCCTCAAGGTCCTCATAGACGTACACAAGCACGTAGCTCGGCTGCGCGTCGGGATAGACGACCTTCGCCTTCGCGAGGAAGCAGTAGTTCGTGCCCGCCACGATCTGCGTGCCGAGGCATGCAACCGGTTCGTAGTCGACGCCGACCAGTCCGTCGAGCGCTTTTGCAAAGATCGCGGCGAGCGCTTCCGTCATTTCCGGTTCAAGGCTGACCTGCCAGCCGCCTGCAACCACGTCCGCGGGATCCTCGTTCGGAAGCTCCGGCAGAACGATCGGTCCTTCGGCGGCTTCGGCTTCGACAGCGGCTTCGGCTTCCGCCTCGGCTTCGGTCTCCGCTTCAACGGCGGCTTCGGCTTCCGCCTCGACAGCCGATTCGACTTCGGCGTTCGGTTCGGCTTCCGGCTCGCCCTGGGACATCTCAATGCCGTAATCGACGACGTTGTTCAGTTCGGCGCCGCCTTCAAGATCCTCATAGACGTAAACGAGCGCGTAGTGGGGAACGGCGTCCGGAACGACCGGCGTGACCCTGCAGAGCAGGCAGCGGTTGAGACCCGCAACGACCTGCGTGCCGAGGTTGGCGATCGGCTCATACGTCGCGCCGACCATGCCGGAAAGCGCCTTTTCGAGGTTCGCTTTCATCTCATCGGTGACTTCGAACGAATCCGCGTATTCCCAGCCGCCCGTCAGCGTTCCGGGCTCGGCGGGTGCGGACAGCTTTCCGTCGTCTCCGGCCACGATCGGCAGGTCTTCGATCTTCATCAGCGAAACGGCGCCGGTAAGATCCTCATAGAGATAAACGATCATAAACTTCGGCGCGGCATCGGGATAGACCTCCGTTCCCTGCGCGAGGAAGCAGTAGTTGGTTCCCGCCACAACCTGCGTGCCGAGGAGCGCGACCGGGGTATAATTGACGCCGACAAGCTCTGTCATTCCCTTTTCAAAGATCGCGCGAAGCGCGTCCGTCAGAGCGGAATCCACGGCGACCGACCAGCCGCCGGAAAGCGCTTCTTCGATCGGTTCGGGTTCCGGTTCCGTATTGCCGGTTTCGGGCGTCTGTTCGACTGCGGGTGCGGGCGACGGCTCCGGCTTCCCGGAGCATGCGATCGCCGTGATGAGCAGCAGTGCGCAAAGCATGATAGCAATCAGTTTTTTCATAAGAATTGTTTCCTTTCGTTTATGTTGTACATAATCTATACCGCATTATAAACGAAAAGGTTGCATTATGCAAGAAAGATATATTTTTGTAAAAAGCAATGGACACGGGCGCGGTTCGGCTTTATAATCAAAACAGGAGGACGGTATGGAAAGACCCGATCACGATCTGGCGTTTATGCTGCAATATGAAAACGTCGCATGGTACGAGGACGGCGCGGTGCGCATCCTCGACCGGCGCTGCTATCCGCGCACGGTGTCGTTCGTGACGTGCACACATTACGGCGAGGTGGCAAAGGCGATCACGGACATGGTCACGCAGAGCGCTGGACCGTATCCCGCGGCCGCGATGGGCATGGCGCTTGCGGCGTACGAATGCCGCAGGGAAAGCGAAGAAAAACAGCGCGCGTTTCTGAAAGCCGCGGCGGACCGCATCTCGAACGCCCGTCCCACGACCGCAAAGCGCATGGCGCGCGTGTGTGAGACGATGCTCGAAGCGGCGGAAGCAGCATGGAAGACCGGCGAGCCGGTCGACGTGGCGATCAAACGCCGCGCGATCGAAGCAAACGACAGCCGCTACAATAAGATCGCGAAGATCGCGACGCACCTTGCGGACAGGTTTCCAAATGACGGCACGATCCTCACGCAGTGTTTTGCGGAAACGATCGTCGGCATGATGCTGCGCGAATCAAAGGCACGGGGCAAAACGCTCCGCATCTTCTGCCCCGAAACGCGTCCGTATTTTCAGGGCGCGCGGCTGACCGCGACGGTCTGTTACGAGATGGGCTTCGACGTGACCGTCATCACGGACAACATGCCGGCGTTCGTGATGCAGCGCGAGCACGTGGACGTGTTCACCTCGGCGGCGGATGCGATCACGATGGACGGACATGTGATCAATAAGGTCGGCACGTTTCAGATCGCGATCGCGGCAAAGCACCTCGGCGTGCCGTATTACGTCACCGGCGTGCCGGATACGGTGCATCCGAAGGTCGACGACGTGAAGATCGAGTTCCGCGATCCGGCGTTCGTCCTCGAGGCGATGGGAACGAAGACCGCGCGTGACGGTGTGAAGGGCTATTATCCGGCGTTCGATATCACCCCGCCGGAACTGGTCACGGGCGTTGTCACCGACCGGGGCGTCCTGAGCCCGTATCGGCTGTCCGACTACGGCACGCGCGACGCATACGAGGTGGTCGTGTAGGGACATGCACTTGAACGCCTTCCCCTTGAGGGGAAGGTGCCGCAGCGTGAGCGAAGGCGGATGAGGCGGACACGCAGAAAGCATCCGCTTTCGCGGATGAATAAATTGCGCCTGCAGTGCGTGAATTGCCTTAAGGACATGAATTGCGGCGCTGCCGCATGAAAGAGAGGAACCT
>CAMYWS010000177.1 GCA_947302865.1 uncultured Clostridia bacterium | reverse complement strand
CGGACATCCGGAGCTGTTTTTTTGTTGCGAAAAGACGCCGGATATGCTACCATAACGGTATGAAGCGACTGAGCGAATCGGAAGCAAAAACCGCAAAAAAGCTGCTGCTCCGCTGTACGGAGGTACTCAAAGAGGGGTTTCGCGTCGATCTGTCCGAAGATCCGGACGGATGGGCGGAATTGACGCGCGCTTTGGGGTCAAGGCGGCTTTGCGCGTTCGTCGCGGAAACGCTTTCGAAAGCGTACCGGAAGCGGTTTTCGGAGGCGTTTCTGTTCTCCGTCCGCTGCATGACGTTCGAGTTCATGTACCATCTGAACGCGTACCTTTGCGTGAAGGGCTACCGCCGCACGCGGCACGTGACCACACTGCTGTTCAAAAAAGCCATGATCGAGCGCAAATGTTTTTCGATCGAGATCGACACGGGCGACGTATACCGGCTGACGCAGCGGGTGATGTTCCGGTACTTTTTCGGGATCGACCGGATGTATCGCCGCACCGCGCGCGATCCGTACGCAAAGAAGCTCGGCGGTGTGTATTTCAGGGTCCCGTTTTACCGCCTGCGCGGGTGACGCGGATTGCAATCCGCCGCCGTTTGTGATATGCTGATAACACGTTGAGAAAGGAGAACAGGCATGGAGCGAAACAAAAACGGAAAGCTCGTCGGGCTGATCGTGACGGTCGTTGTGATCGCCGTGCTTGTCGCGCTTTTCGGGACGCTCTGCTCCTGTATCTGCACCTTCCGCGCCTGCTTCGGATGGGACGGGTGCGTGCCCGCGTGCGGCGGGTTCGAGTGGCTTCCCGATCACAGCGACGCGTGGCTTGAACCCGACGAACCGGCCGTGTCGCCCGCGACCGCGCCGCCCGCTACGAAAGCGCCGACGGAACCGCCCGCAGAGACCGCCGCGCCGGCTTCCCTTTCCCCGTTCGACGATGAGCATCAGCCCGTCGCGACGCAGGCGCCGGATGATCCGTCCGCGTGGGTGCGGCCGCATCAGGTACAGCTCAAAAACGACGGAACGGACACGGTGACGGTGCTCGTGCTGATGAACGGCTCCGATCTCGAAACCGAATACGGCGAGGCGTCGGACGACCTTGCCGAAATGATCCGCGCAAAAAAGAGCGGCCGCGTCAACATCCTGGTCGAAACGGTCGGCACGAAGAAGTGGGACAAGCGTTTCGGCATCTCCTCGCGCCGTTCCGAGCGCTACCGCGTGACGGAAAGCGGGCTTGCGCTTCTGGACGGAACGCTCCCGCAGCTTGACACGACGATCCCCTCGACGCTGTCCGATTTCATCCGCTGGGGCGTCGAAACGTGCCCCGCGGACCGCTATATCCTGCTTCTGTGGGACCACGGCGGCGGTCCGGTCTACGGCTTCGGCTACGACGAATTCCAGCCCTATACGGCGACGCTGACGATCGACGAGATGCAGACGGCTTTGAAGGACGGCGGGGTCTACTTTGATCTGATCGGCATGGACTGCTGCCTGATGTCGTCGCTTGAGGTCTGCTGCGCGCTGTACGATTACTGCGACTATACGCTTCTTTCCGAAGACTTCGAGCCCGGCTGCGGCTGGTCGCACGAAGGATGGCTTTCCGCGCTTGCGAAGAATCCCGCGATCGGCACGGAAGCGCTTGCGAAGATTGCGATCGACGATTCGATCCGTTACGCGGAACAGCACGTCGGCGAGGACGACGGCATGACGCTCGCGCTGATCGACGAAGCGTACCTGACGCTTCTGTATCCCGCGTGGATCGAGTTTGCCTACGCGAACGAGGAAACGCTTTTGTCCCGTAACTTCAGTCAGCTTCGCGAATCGACGGGACGCGCGCATCCGCGTTTTTTGCGGTCGGTCAGCGGTTGGTTCGAAGAAGGCGACGCGACGCTGGAGGACTACTATATCACCGACATGCTGTCGCTCTCCGCAAACATTTCCTCCGCGCAGTCCGGCGCGCTTTCGGCGGCGCTGGACCAGGCGATCGTATACTACGGCGCGACCTCCGGCGAAAAGACGCTCTCCGGGCTTTCGGTGACGCTGCCGTACGGCGACCGGGAATTCTATGACGAGCTTCGGCGCGTATTCTTAAATGCGGGTATCGACGAAACATACGTCGACTGGCTCAAAAAATTCGTCTCGGTGAAGACCGAAACCGCGTATTACGACTTCGGGAACTGGGGCGGCTGGGACGATTATTCCGGCGGCTACGACTGGGGCGACTGGGGCGGAACGTTCGGCGGCTACGACGACTGGACGGAAGACTGGACCGGCGACTGGAACGTCGGCGGCATTGATATTGACGACGTGCTGGACTGGCTGTTCGGCGACTGAAAGGAACCTGTATGAAACGAGTTTTGACTGCTTTGGCGGCATGCCTTCTGCTGTGCCTGCCGCTTGCCTGCGCGAAGACGCCTGCGGAAGCGCCCGAACCGCCTGCCGTGACCGTGCCGGAAACGCTCGAACTAACGCTGACGCTGCCGCTCGGCGCGCGGGACGACGTGACGAAGACGATCCCTGCGTACGCCGCGGGATTTTCCGCAAAGGGCGGCGAAGCGCTGACGCTTTCCCTTGCAAGCGGCGATCCCTCCGTCGCGGAGGGCGTGCTCGCGGAGAACGGTACGCTGTACGTGATCGCGCACGGCGCGGGCGAAACGAAGATCACCGTGAACGCCGTGACCGCATCGGGCGGGGAAAACGCAGCGGCCGTGTCCGTGAAGGTCGCCGACGCGCGCCGCACGCTTGCGCTGATCGTGCTCGGCGTGCTTTGTGTCGCGCTCCTCGTGCTGCTCGGAAAACCGGCCGCGAAGAAGCCGGAGGAAGAAGCCGCGACAGCGCCGGAGGAAACGCCCGCCGAACCGGAGGAAACGCCCGATCCGGTCGTGATCTTTGAAGAAGAACCGAAAAAAGATCCCGAAAGGAGTTAAGTTATGATTCAGAAAACCGTAGAACGCTATCGCGCCTATCTTGAAAAGCTCCGCGCATACAACCACGCGATGGGGCTGATGAGCTATGACATGAACACGATCATGCCGAAAGGCGCGGGGCCCGTGGTCGGCGCGACGTTCGGCGTGCTCAGTGAAGCCATGTACGACATGGTCACCGCGCCGGAAACCGTCGAGATGCAGCAGGAGATCCTTGCGCACCGCGACGAAGTCGATTCCGCCGTCGTGCGGACCGCGGAGCTTGCGATGGAGGAGCACGCGCGCGTCGCCTGCATTCCGAAGGAGGAATACGTGCAGTACACGATCGACCAGACGACCGCCGATCAGGTCTGGCACGAGGCGAAGCTTAAGAGCGATTTTGAAATGTTCCGCCCGCACCTTGAAAAGCTCGTCGCGGCGCAGAAGCGCTTCGCAAAGTATTATAAGCCCGACACGCCGGTCTACGATACGATGCTCGACGGATACGAAAAGGGACTGAATACCGCCATGCTCGACAAATTCTTTGCGACCGTACGCGAACGGCTCGTGCCGGTCATCGCAAAGATCAGGGAGCAGCCCGACGTATCGTTCCTGCACACGCACTATCCGACCGCCGATCAGCGGGTCTTTTCGGACTATCTGATGGACGTACTTGGGCTTGACAGACACTACTGCGTCATCGGCGAGACGGAGCATCCGTTCACCACGAGCTTCACCAAATACGACGTGCGCATCACCACGCACTACCACGAGGACATGGTCGAAGCGTCGATGTACAGCGTCATCCACGAGGGCGGTCACGCGACCTATGAGCGCAACATCGGCGACGATATCGCCATGCTTCCGATCGGCGACGGCGTCTCCATGAGCGTACACGAGTGCCAGTCGCGCTTCTTTGAGAACATCATCGGCAGAAGCGAGCCGTTCATCGAGGCGATCTTCCCGAAGATGC
>CAMYWS010000176.1 GCA_947302865.1 uncultured Clostridia bacterium | reverse complement strand
GCTGATCGGTGAGAAGGATCGGCGTATAGCCGAGCGCGCTGCAGGTCTTTTCCGCGGCGGCGCACAGTTCGCGCACGCTGCCGTTGATCTGCGAACGCACGTTGTTGAGGATCTTCGGCGTTTCGACGGAAAGCATCGCGCGCGCCGCGTCGCTCATTTTGAGATCATACTTCTTCGCGATGCGAAGCGCGTCCTCTGCTGTGGAGGAGTCGGGACAGGCGGGACCGGAGGCGATCATGTCCGGAGGATCGCCGAGAATGTCCGAAAGAATGACGGCTTCGACCCGTGCCGGACGGACCAACTGCGCAAACCGTCCGCCCTTGACAGCGGACAGGCGCTTGCGGATCGTGTTGATCTCCGTGATGTCCGCGCCGCAGGCGAGAAGCTGTCCGGTGATGTCCTGCAGCTCCTCCGCGGGAACAAGCGGCTTTTCAAACAGCGCGCTGCCGCCGCCGGAGAGCAGGAACAGAACGGTGTCCTGTTCGGAAAGATCGGCGACGAGATCGAGCGCCGCCTGGGTGCCTTTGAAGGAGTTTTCATCCGGCACGGGGTGTCCGGCTTCGAAACAGTCGAAGTTCGCGATCGGCCCCATGACGTGCCCGTATTTGGTTACGACGACGCCTTTTTCGATGCGGTCGCCGAGCGCGTCGGAAGCGGCTTTTGCCATCTGCCACGCGGCTTTGCCCGCGGAAACAAGCAGCAGACGGCCGCGGAAGGCCATGCTTTTCAGAGCGCGCTGCACCGCGGCGTCCGGCTGTACGGCGGCGATCGCTTCCTTTACGATCTGATCCGCGTGGGAACGTAATAACGTATTCATGGTGTTCTCCCGATACACATACCCGCTGTATATACACAATGAATATGCATAATTATGAATTCACATGAATATAGTTTATCAAAGGAGACCTCTGCTGTCAACCGGAACAGGCGTATTGAAAAGGAAATGTTTTGTGAGATATCCGTTTTTCCTTGCAATCGTTTTTATGATACGATATACTGAATTATAAACAACCGACCGTCGACAAAAAGAGGAAAGGCATAAATATGAAGATCACAGCCATCGGGGAGATTCTGATCGACATGACGCAGACGGGCACGGACGCAAACGGCAACGCGACCTTTGCGGCGATCCCGGGCGGCGCGCCGGCCAATCTTGCGGTCGCCGCAAGAAAGCTCGGCGTCGAGAGCGCCTTCATCGGCTGCGTCGGGGACGATCCCTTCGGCGCGACCCTGAAAAACACGCTGCTGCATTGCGGCGTGGACACCGGCGCGCTGCAGACGACGGAAAATGCCGACACGACGCTTGCCGTCGTGACCGTCGATCCGACCGGCGAACGCAGTTTCGCGTTCTGCCGCAAACCCGGCGCGGACACACAGCTCGACCGCGCGCAGACGATCGAAGCCGCGTCGCACGCGGAGATCCTGCATTTCGGAGGCGTTTCGCTGGCGGCGGCCGCCTGCCGCGACACGATCGTCTCCGCGGTGAAGCGGGCGAAGGAGAACGGCGCGCTGATCACCTACGACCCGAACTACCGCGCGTCGCTGTGGAGCTGCGAGACGGAAGCGATCGAGGTGATGCGTTCGGTCCTGCCGCTTTGCGATATCGTGAAGCTCAGCGAGGAGGAAATGCTGCTGCTGACCGGGTTCGAAGCGCCGGAACAAGCCGCCGAAGCGCTGCTCGGACGGGGCGTGAAGCTTGCGATCATAACGCTCGGCGCTGACGGCGCGTATTGGAGATACGGGAAGGATTCCGGCACGGTCCCGGGATTCAAAGTCAAGGTTGCGGACACGAACGGCGCGGGCGATACGTTCTTCGGCGCGTTCGTTTCCCGCATCGCAAAGCACGGCGGACTCGACGGACTGACGCCGGAACGGCTCGGGCGTTACGTTCGCTACGCCAACCGCGCGGCGTCGATCACCGCAAGCCGCCCCGGCGCGATCCCCGCAATGCCGACCGAAGATGAATTGACGGAGGAATAGGATGATGATGGAACGCGAGCATTGGACACAGGAGTTTACAAGGCGGTACGTCCTCCGCGAGGACGAGCTGAAATGGCTGTACTGTGAGCTGTATCACAACGATATGCAGGCGTATCGGTACTTTGTCGAAATGCTGTACCGCGCGTATGAGGCGCGTCCCGAATCCCTGAAAAACATGGACCGCGCGCGGGAGGAGTATCCCGACTGGTACCGCGGACATGATCTCGTCGGTATGCTGATGTATGTCAACGCCTTCGCAAAAACGCTGAAGGGCGTGAAGGATAAAATCGATTATATCACCGACTGCGGCGTGAACTATCTGCACCTGATGCCGCTTCTCGAAAGCCCGAAGGGCAGAAGCGACGGCGGCTACGCGGTCAGCGATTTCCGCAAGGTGCAGCCGGAGCTCGGCACGATGGACGACCTCTTCTCGCTGTCCGAAGCATGCCACGAGCGCGGCATCGCCGTCTGTCTCGACTTCGTGATGAACCACACAAGCGAGGATCATGCGTGGGCAAAGCGCGCGCGGGCGGGGGAAAGGGAATACCAGAACCGGTACTTTTTCTACGACAACTGGGAGATCCCGAACGCTTACGAGCAGACCGTTCCGCAGGTGTTCCCGACGACCGCGCCGGGAAACTTCACCTGGTGCGAGGAAGCGCAGAAGGTCGTCATGACGACGTTCTATCCTTATCAGTGGGACCTCAACTATGCAAATCCGGTCGTGTTCAACGACATGACGGATAACATGCTGTACCTCTGCAACCACGGCGTGGACATCATCCGTCTCGATGCGGTGCCGTATATCTGGAAAGCGCTCGGCACGCCGTGCCGGAACCTTAAGGAGGTCCATTCGCTCGTGCGAATGATGCGCATGGTCTGCGAGATCGTCTGCCCGGGCACGCTGCTTCTGGGCGAGGTCGTCATGGAACCCAGCAAGGTCGTTCCGTATTTCGGCACGGTCGAAAAGCCTGAATGTCATCTGCTTTACAACGTGACCACCATGGCGTCCATCTGGCACACGGTCGCGACGAAGGATGTACGGCTGCTGAAGCATCAGATGGAACAGGTATTCGCGCTTCCGAAGCAGTATACATTCCTGAACTACCTGCGCTGTCACGACGACATCGGCTGGGGACTGGACTACGGATTCCTCCGGTGGTTCGGGCAGGAGGAGGTTCCGCACAAAAAGTATCTCAATGACTACCTGACCGGAAAACGGGAGGGCAGCTTTGCCCGCGGAGAGCTCTACAACGACGATCCGCGGCTCGGTGACGCGCGGCTGTGCGGCACGACCGCATCGCTCTGCGGGATCGAGGCGGCGGAGAAAAGCGGGGACATGGCGGCGCTTTCCGATGCGATCCGCCGCGACACGATGCTGCACGCGCTGATGTTCACCATGAGCGGCGTGCCGGTGCTTTACAGCGGCGACGAGATCGCGCAGGAGAACGACTACGGCTATCATGACGATCCGCTGAGATGCGAAGACAGCCGCTATCTGCACCGCGGCAATCTGGACTGGGAAAAAGCGGCGCGCAGAACCGACCGGACAGCCGCGGAAGGCAAGGTGTTCCGTGCAATCAAGCGGCAGGAGGAGCTGCGGGCATATTACCGGGTATTCGACGACGCGGCGGACACCTGGCTGCTCGATACGCAGAACGACCATATCCTCGGCATCGGACGCTATTATCAAAAAGAAAAGCTGCTGGCGCTGTTCAATTTTTCCGACGACCCGCAGGTCGCCTGGGTACACGATCTTTCGTCGTACACGGACCTGATCACGGGCGAACGGCGCGACGCCGGCGCGATCTCGCTGCCTGCCGGCGGCTATATCTGGCTGCATCAAACGTTTTGAACAGAGGGAACGCATGAATCAAAAACTGATCTTTCTGGATATCGACGGCACGCTGACCCCCGCGGGCAGCAACACG
>CAMYWS010000175.1 GCA_947302865.1 uncultured Clostridia bacterium | reverse complement strand
TCAGCACGTCCGGCGCGATCTCGTCCCACTTGTCGGAGATGATGAACAGCGTCTTCGTGCGGTTGACGCCGAGAATGACGTTGTTGAACGCGATGCTCGTCACAAACAGCGCGATGAACGACAGCGACGCACCCTCCACGCCGACGCGGTAATCCCCCGCGCCGAGCGCTTTCACAACGCCGAGCGCGAGCGCGATCACGATGTTCAGCGACATGGAGATCGTACCCATTGAAATCGAATACTTACGGTTTAAGAGCAGCGAGACGATGTCCATGCCGCCCGTGCTGCCGCCGAGCCGAACGATCATACCGCCCGAAACGCCCATCGTGACGGCGCCGAAGATCACGGAAACCACACGCCACGCCGGCTCGCTCACGTCGAACAGCTGCGGTAAGTTCAGATTGTCGAACAGCGCAAGCTCCGCAGCGAACAGCACCGTCATCAAAAGCGTATAGACCGTGAACCGGATGTGCAGGTATTTGAACGCCAGGATCAGCAGCGGCGTGTTCGCGATCGCGACGAAGATCCAGTTCGGGACTGCGCCGTTCGTCGCATACGTGATGAGCATCGCGATGCCCGTGACGCCGCCCGTGACAACGCCCGACGGTGTATACAGAAGCGTGACCGCCAGCGCTTCGATCGTGATCATCAGCGTCATCAGCAGGACCGCGCGCAGCTCGCGCAGAACGGCCTTTCCGTCGACCGTTTTTTTCTTCCGTGTTTTCATGCGTCCTCCCACAAATTTCTTTATTATACAGTATACCAAGGATTCTCCGCGCTTGCAAGACCATTACACACGGCAAATGAAAAGAGCGAAGCGGGGAATGCTTCGCTCCTTACGGATCGTTTTCAGGAGGCGTCCTTTCCGTACAGCGCCTGCCGGAGAAGGATTCGATTCTTCTCGAACGCGGGCAAAAGCGCATACGCGCCGTCGACATTCAGCTCGGTGTAAGCATCGTCGAACGGCAGCCGCAGCGTTTCAAACGTCAGCTCGTCCGATACCGCCATTTCGTAGCCGACGCCGCGCAGCGTCTCGAAATCGACGTTCGTGCGGATGCTCTTGAAGATCGTGCGGAAAAACGGATACAGGAATTCGCTGTCGAATTGATCCTGCATGTACCGGAACGCGTCGTTCACGATCTCCACCTGCCTGTCGGCGCGGCCGAGATCGCCCTTGTTGTCGGACGTGCGGTCTAAAAGCAGCGCGACGATCTGTTCTCCCGTGAGCTGCTGTGCGCCCGGCTTGAGCTCCGTGCCGCACGCGCCGCCGATATACGCCGCTTCCTCTTCGGAGAGCGTCGCGGGAATACCGCCGACTGCGTCTGCAAGCGCAATGAGCTCGTCCGTTCCGGTGACGACGTAGTTCTGGATATCCAGTTCGAAAACGTCGTTGACCGTGTTGATAAGAAGCCCCACCCCGCCGCGCGCATACGCGGTATTGATGCGCTTCCATTCATCCTCGGACAACGGAACGAGCGTGTCCCGCGCGACGGAAACGACCGTGAACTTCTGCCGCAGCGGATTCCATGACGCAAGATACATCACGTCGGTCTGCCGTTCGTCTGACGCGACCGAGCCGTTCTGCACCACGATCACCATGGAAAAGATGAATTTGTCGATCTTTTTCTGTTCGTAGATCGGGACCTCTTTGATCTCGCCGGTCTCGTAATAGTCGATGTCCGCGCGCATCGCCTCGCCGAACAGCGCGGCGTCCGGCGTCGGCAGCGAATTGACGTCGATCGGCGCGTACTGCCGCTTCACGGTCTGCACGCCGCAGGAGATCAGATGAAATCCGCGGCTGTCGCACGAAAAGAAACGCACCTCGCGGCACATCTGTACCTTGGTCGTCCCGAGCACGATCCCGAGCACGGCAAGCAGCAGAAACGCCGCGCAGAGCGCGAAGAACGCGGTCCGAAGCTTCCGATACGTTTTTTTCTGCGATTGTTCCGGCTGTTCCGCCGCCTCTGCGTTTGCAAGCTGTTCGTTCTCTTCCATCACGCACACCTCACAGCACGATCAGCACGACGTCGACCGCCAGCATGACGAGCGTCAGCGCCGACATCAGAACGACGCCGATGATCCAGCCGGTTTTTGCTGCAGTTCTCTTTTTCACGGCTTACTCTCCGTACACTTTGTCCGGCGTCACAAGGGACAGCTCCGGCGCGTTTCCGTCCGCGTCGTATTCCGCGAACGCCAGAAGATCGACGATCCTGCGTCCCGCAATGCCGTCGCCGTCCACGTCCTTGCCGGACGGGACGTTGATCGTCTTACCCATGAACAGCATGACCGCGCTGGTGCCGCCGTCCAGGTTCATCGCGTCCTTACACCCGAGCGACTGCATCAGCTCGCCCATCTCCTGCTCCGTCATGCCGATCGACGTTTTCGTTCTGCCGTCGACCGCAACGATCACGTAGTGCCCCGGCTCGCAGTAGCCGAAGATGATGCGCGGATGGCGCTCGTTTTTCTTGAGTCCGGTCGGGATCTCTCCGTCCTGCAGGACCACGGGACCGAACTGGAATCCCTGCCAGATCCCGCCGTTTTTGTCCTTTTCATTATTGTAGTTGAACGTCTGCTTCTTTGCGCGGTTGATTGTCTTGACGGATCCGTCGCGACAGATCAGCATGATGCCCGAACGGAACGCGATGTCGCTGTTTTCCGCGTTATGATACTTGACTCCGTTCTGAATGACCAGCCCTGCGCACATCGTGGCGCTGACGCCGAAGATCGCATGCTCGCGCTGCGCGAACTCCATCGGGTCCGCGCTTCCGTTCGTGTATCCTTTGAACTTGCCCTGTCCGAAGCCCATGCGGACGCTCGAAATGTTCCGGATCCACACGTCCGCGACGTAATAGACGAGACTTTCCTCCTCGTCCTCGACCTTATGAATCGCGACGCGCAGTTCGTCGCTCTGATAGCTCCAGTCCGCGTCCGTGCCGGTGTCATAGTTCGGGAACCGGTCGGTGGAAACGTCGCCCTCGATTGGCGGGCGCGTCGGGCTCGGCGGCGCCTGCGGCGTCTGACCCGTTTCCGAGCCGGTCTGCCCGTTCGGTCCCGGAAGCGGCGCTTGCTGCCCGTTCCCGCCGGACGGATCCGATACGGCGGAGACCGTGTCCTCTCCGTCCGCACCCGATACGACCTCTACGGTCTCCTCGCCCGTATAGGTATGATCGCACCCGGCGGCGCCGAGCAGCAGCAGTACGCCGAATCCTATGCAAATCAGTTTTCCGATCGTTCGTCTCATCCAATGTTTCCTTTCCGTTTTTCCGGTCGCCGGACGGTTGTCCGCGCGTCGGATCCGGCGCAGGTATTACCCGCGGCAATATCTTTGTAAATTACATCTTATCGAAAGCCGTCCGAAAAAGCAAGCAAAGCGGCAAAGATTAACCGTTTTGCTACATTTTTGACGCAAAAAGAGGGGCCGCCCCTCTTTATTGTCTGCGTATTCGGCTGTTTTATGACTTTTTGAAGATCCGCCTGATCCCTTGCACCGCTTTCCGAAGCGGCGCGATCCTGTACAGCTTCTGTTTCACGACCTTCAGGAGCACGCCCTTTTTCCGGTAATCGTTGAGCCGGCGCAAAAGCCCCTTCTTCGGTTCCGGCTTCGGCTGCGGTTTCGGCGGATCAGAAAGCGCGCGGTCGAACCGCGCCTGCATCGCCTCGTCCACGGACTTAAAGTGCGGCGCGGCGGCAAACTTCTGGAGCTCGATGCGAAGCCCCTCGTACAGCGGCATCAGCTCGGACTGCTTCATGCCGGTCGCGAGCAGGATCTTGCTGTTGTCGATCACGCGGTGCAGCATGCGGTCGTACCTGATCTGCCACGGCCGCCCGACGATGCTCTGATAGACGGAAAGCGGCACGTATTTCACCTGCATGCCGAGGATCTTCTGATAGATCTTCAGCACGTTGTTCCA
>CAMYWS010000174.1 GCA_947302865.1 uncultured Clostridia bacterium | reverse complement strand
CTGTAATAAGCAAACGCACCGCCCGAAGGGAGATCCCCTTCGGGCGTTTTTACAGAAATACCAAAAGGTGTGTCGGGAGAACCGTCCCCTTGACATCGAAGAATCACAATAAAGGAGAACATTTATGAAACGAAAATACTTGATTTGTATTGTTTTTCCATTATTATTTATGATTCTATCCTTCGGATGTGAGTATTCGAATAATAAAGTGTATAGTAGTTCGAAATACGCTAAGATTTCTAAATTGGTTAAAGACAATGATGATAGTATACGGAATTGTTATGAGGCTATTTCAGATATAAAAACCCATGATGTTTCTTTTATCTATGTAAATTCAGAAATAATAGCAGAAACCGATTTGAATGGTAAAATAGTCAACAAGGATAATACGAGAAATGAATTACAAGCCCCATTCAAGGAACTAAATGGATTACGAGGAATCACAACTCTGAATGACTCGCTAGATTTTAGCGGATGGGGTTCTATTTCTTCAAGTATCGGGTTTATCTATTCACCAGATGAAAGTATTACAATAAAAGATCTTCTACCCGTTGATACGACAGGTGAGATTAGTGCAATTGATCAAGATGCATATTTCTGGAAGCAAATGGTCGGAGACAATACCGTGTTCTTCAAAAGAATAACAGCATACTATTATTATTACGAAATATGGTATTAAGTTGCCGAACGGTGTCAAGGGGACACGGTGTCAGGGGGACAAGGGTGTCAAGGGGACGGTTCTCTTGACAACTTTTGGACCGAGAAAAGTGTCAAGGTGTCAGGGGGACGGTTCTCCTGACAACCGAAACAAAGAGACAAAAGGCAGCAAGTGAGCATCAGACAAGCCGACGCCCGGGAGCGCATCCCGGGCATTTTTGTATATGAATTCCCGCAATTCGTGAAAAATCTCTTTTCTTTCCCGAAAAAAATGATATAATGTATACTGCAAGTGAATGTACCCAAAGGGAGGATTCCATATGGAGAACAACGACAACAAACGCAGAAAGAAAGTCATATCCGGTACGGCAAGCCTGAACCGCCGCGACGACAAACCGGTCGAAACGAGCGGACCCGCCGGAAGGAAGGACGGCTATCAGGGCAGAAAAACGCAGTTCGGCGCAAAGAAACCCGCAGGCAGCGGCAGCGAACAGAGCGGCAGTCTGCTTTCTTCGCTGTTCGGCGCGCAGCAGAGCCAGAGCACGGGCAGCCAGGGGCAGCAGACGCAGAACACGCAGCAGACCTTCACTGCGCAGGATCTCGGCGGAAGTTCCGGCGGCAGCACAGGCGGCACGACCGGCACGACCGGCGCAGGCAAAGGCCTTCTGAAAGGCGGATGCATGAAGATCGTTCTGATCGTTCTTGCGGTCGTACTGCTCTTCTTCCTGATCCGCTGCATCTTCGGCAGCTCCTGCTCGGCGGGGAACGTGCTTTCCGGCGACAGCGGCATCACGCAGGATATCGGCGCAAGCGACACGCTTCCCGACAATTCCGTGCAGCAGGGCTATACGTCCGATCTGCTCTCACAGCTGTTCCAGCAGGCGAGCGAAGATCCGTTTGACGCGACGGACAGCAACGCGCCGGCGGCGGTGAGTGCAAGCACGTCCTATACGGAACCGGACGTCACCGTTTCGAACAAGGCGCGCGATCGCTATACGACGATCAGGGGCGGAGGCAAGGATACCGTCACCGTCATGATCTATCTGTGCGGCAGCGACCTCGAGAGCGAGCACAGCATGGCGACTGCGGACCTCAACGAGATGCTGCATGCGAACCTGAACGACGATAAGGTCAACGTCATCGTCGAGACCGGCGGCGCGAAGAAGTGGAACAACTCCGTCATTTCGAACAAGACCAATCAGCGCTATCGCGTGACAAGCCGCGGACTGCAGATACTGGACAAGGACGTCGGCAAAAAGAGCATGGTCGACCCGAATACGCTTGTAAACTTCATCCAGTTCTGTGCGAAGAATTATCCCGCGGATCGCTATATGCTGATCATGTGGGACCACGGCGGCGGCGCGATCTCCGGCTACGGCTATGACCAGACCGCAAGCGGCACGATGACGCTCGACAAGATCAATTCCGCGCTCAAGAAGGGCGGCGTGAAGTTCGACTTCATCGGCTTCGACGCGTGCCTGATGGCGACGCTCGAAACGGCGCTCGTCACCGAGCCGTACGCGGACTATCTGATCGCGTCCGAGGAAGCCGAGCCCGGCACCGGCTGGTATTATACGACATGGCTTTCGAAGCTCAGTAAGAATACCTCGATCGGCACGGTGGAGCTGAGCAAATCGATCATCGACGACTTCACCGACGTCAGCAAGAAGAACTACCCGGGCTGCAACACGACGCTGTCCATCGTGGACCTTGCGGAGTTTGCGGGCACCGTTCCGGACGCGTTCAACGATTTCTCGGCGGACATCTCGAAGATGCTCGACGACAAGGATTACAAGAAGGTCGCGGACGCACGTGCCGACGCGCGTGAATACGGCGTTTCTTCCAAGGTCAACCACATCGACGTCATTGACTTTGCCTCGAAGATCGGAACCAAGAAGGCGAACGCGCTGGCGAGCGCATTAAAGGGCTGTGTGAAGTACAACCGCACATCCGTTTCGATGAAGAACTCGAACGGTCTTTCGATCTACTTCCCGTATTCGAGCTTCAAGAGCATGAACTCCGCCGTTTCGCTGTACAGCAGCATCGGCGTATCGAGCGAATACTCCCGCTGCATCAAGAACTTCGCAAGTCTTGCCGCCGGCGGACAGATCGCGACGGGCGGCACAACAAGCTCGGCCTTCGGCTCATTGTTCGGCGATTACGGCAGCGCGCCTTCGTCCTCCTCGGGCGATATGCTCGGCACGCTGCTCGGCGGCTATCTCGGCGGTTCGGGCGGCAACGATCCGCTGTCTTCGCTGTTCGGCGGTTCACAGTCATTCTACGGCGGTTCGTCCTCCGGCGGAGCGATGGACTTTTTGGGCGGCATTCTCGGCGGCGGCTCCGACAGCTGGTTCGATTCCGGCAGAGCGCTCGCAAATAAGGACTACTACGATGAAAATTCCCTGACCGTCGCGGATATGGAGCTGACGGAAAAGGACGACGAATACGTGCTCGAGCTGAGCAAGGAAAAGTGGGAGCTCGTCAAATCGATCCGGATCAATGTGTTCGCGAAGGAAGGCGATCACTACGTCGACCTCGGTATGGACAACGCGGACGTGATCGACGCGAACGGCGAGGGTATGCGGAACAGCGACGGCGATTTGCGCATCAAGTTCGACAACACGTGGATGACCGTGAACAAGCAGCCGGTCGCGTACTACTTCATGCAGGCGGTCGAGGACGGTAAAAACTGGGCGGAGGTCGGCTACGTTCCGATCCTGCTGAACGGCGAACGTTACTATATGTTCATCGTCTTCGACAACGAGATCGCGGGACATGAGGACGGCTATATCGCAGGCGTGCAGCCCGTCTATGATGAAACCGAGGTACCGACGCTGTCCAAGGGCTTCATCCAGCTGAAGTCAGGCGACAGGATCGACTTCATCTTCGACTGCTACAGCGCGGACGGCAGCTATGAGAACAGCTATCTCTACGGCAAGCAGATCACCGTAAAGGGCAATCTGAGCGTCGGATATATGGATCTCGGCGATCTCGAATGTGACGTGACCTACTGCCTGACCGACATCTATGGTAACGAATTCTGGACGGAAGCACTGACGTTCTCCGAGTAAAACAGAATGAAAAATCAGCGCCTCGGGCACTTGCCCGGGGCGTTTTGCCTGTATTCCGTATGCTTATATAGAGAAGAAAATCTTTTTATATAGGAAAAAGACTTTATTCTATAGAGGAGAAAGAATGATTGATATTGATTCATCTTTTTTCTATAGAGAAGAAAGATTATTTCCTCTATCTTTATACTCTATCTTTTTTTGGTACATAGGAAGAAACTCCCGCC
>CAMYWS010000173.1 GCA_947302865.1 uncultured Clostridia bacterium | reverse complement strand
TCGCCGCCGTCCGCAAGCTCCGCCATCTGATCGACAAGCGCTTTCAGTGCGCGCTTCTTGGTGCGCACGCGGTTGTGGATCGCAAGGTGTCCCGGATGGTCCATGCGCATGACGGGGCAGATGCCCAAAAGGTTTCCGATCTTGCCGGCGGCGGGGGAGATGCGTCCGCCGCGTACGTAATAGGTCAGCGTTGTGGAGCAAAAGAGATGCTGGATGCGAAGGCGGTTTTTCAGCGCCCAGTCAAAAAGCTCATCGATCGTCTTGCCTTCGTCGCGCATCCTAGCAAGCGTTTCCATTAGTAAGCCGTAGCCGGATGACGCGCCGCGCGAATCCACGATCAGAAGCTTCCGGTCCGGGAAGCGCTCCCTGACGATCTCCGCGGCGGTCAGCGCGGACTGGAACGTGCCGGACAGTCCGCTCGAAAGCGTGACGTGCAGAATGTCCCTGTTCTCTTCTTCAAAGAGCTTGGTGAAGTATTCGACGTATGTTTCCGGATTGATCTGGGTCGTTGCGCTGACCTGTCCCGCGCGGATGCGGTCATAGAATTCCTTGTAGGTCATCGTCTTGCCGAGGTCGTCCTTATAGGGTACGCCGTCCATCGAGAAATCGTTGCAGAGAAGGCGGACGTCCATCGCGTCCAGTTTTTCCCGCGTAATGTCGGCGGCAGAGCAGCAGCTTAAAATATAGTCGTGCATTTCGGTTCTCCTGTTTTTACATATGATTCTGATCGTATTATAAATAACAGTTTTTTGAAAGGGCAATCTATTGATCGGTTTGCGCACTCTACTGAATCAAAAAAACACGGTAGAATCCGGATTTCGGACTCTACCGTGCGTGGAACTGCAGTATTGATGCGGCTTTGCGCTTATCAGAACTTGCCGCCGTGCCCGCCGTGCGTGCCGCCGGAGGACGAGGTGTGCGTCGAACTTCCGCCGTGGAACCCGCCGCCGAACCCGCCGCCGCGCGGACCGTTGGATGATTCGGTCCGGACGACGTGCACCGTGCGCGAGGTGTTCTTGCCGAGCAGGACGTTGCTGTTCTGCGTCATCACGAACGAATCGGGCTGCATATAGCCCTCGGCGTTCGTCTGTTTGCTCACGCTCGTGAGCTGCCGCTTCAGCGCGTTTGCCGGGGCGGTGCCGAACAGCAAGCCCGCAATGGTCGAGATCGCAAGCGTGATCCAGTTCACGGGCCGCCAGTTCAGAATGCTTTCGCTGCGCTCCGCAAAGGCGTCGACGGCGCCGTCAACGCTGCCGTTCGAAAGGTTCGCGTCGACCTCTTTGACGAGCTTTTTGATCCGCTTGTCGGTGAACTTCTCCTTTGCGACTTCTCCGCGGACGGCAACGCCGCTGCCGTTTGCGCCCGTGCCGATGACGACCGCGTTTCCTTCATAGACCGTGCCGCTCGACAGGAAATCCTCCGCAAGCGCCTGCGGGTCGTTTGCGCCGGCGTCATAGAGGAAGTACAGCCCGACGCCGTGCTCCTCATAGAGCTTTTTGAGCCGGAGATTGTCGGCGCTTCGGGCTTCGTCCGAAAGCGCGCCGTTTGCAAGGACGTGCCCGTAATCGCTGACGATCGCGATGCACCTGTCCATGTATGTGTTCAGGGCGCCTTTCGTGTCGTCCGTCTTGAAATACGGCTCGACGGCGTCCGCCACGTCATTCAGCACTTCGTTTGTGAACTTCGCGTTGGCGACGGCGCCTGCCGTCCGGATGCTGAGTCCGTTCGCGCCGTGCACAAGCACGATCGAATTGACCTCGAAGGTGCGCTTTTCAATGAAGTCGTTCGAGAACGTGGCCGTATCGGTCAGCGCGGCGCTGTCAAGGAAATAGATGCCCACATCATACTGGTTCCTTACGGAATCCGCACGGTCGTTGTAGCTTAAAAGCTGCGCGTCCGACCAGCCGTCGACGTAAACGCGGCGGTAATCGTACGGGACGCCCTCGCGCGCGATTTTCAGCAGGTACTCACAGGCGTCCGCAAAAGCGATAAAGCCGTCGGCGTAGTCGTCGCTGCGCAGATACGGCAGGAACAGTTCCTCAAGATAGGTCTGAATGCCGTAGTCCGTGAACGCCTTGATGCCGTAGCCGCTCGTGGAGATCCAGTAATCGCGGTCCTCCGTCGAAATGAGCAGCAGAATGCCGTCGCCGTCGACCGTCGTGCCGTTCACGTCCGGCGTCGCGCCGTAGCCGTAGCCGTTGTAGTCGAAATAGTCGTCCGCGTATTCCTCGGCGGTCTTGCTGCCGAGTGTGGGCACGGTCACGATGACCACGTCGCACTTGTATTCGCTGCCGATTTCGGCTAACCGCTTCGAAAGCGCTTCCGCCCGGCTGTCGGGAACAAGATGTTCCCTGTCGACCAGCGTGGGCTTGCCGCCGTCGGTTCTCGCGATATAGGAAGGAGCTTCCCAGGTATCCGCTTCGCCCGACGCGGCAGTCGTGCTTTCGCCGCTGAAATACGCTTCGAGCGCGCTGTCCGCCGCGTTCAGGTACGCAAGCAGCTTGCGCTCGGGATCGCCCGTCACGGAGCGATACGCGTCCATGATCGGACCTTCGCAGACGTCGTCATTGAGCGCTTTGCCGGCGATCGGTCCGATCTGCAGGAAATAGCGGTACTCCGCGTTGAAGCCGAATACCAGCGCGTTATCCTCTACGACGTGCTCGTTCGCAAATTCCGTGATGTAGGACGTCAGGTCCTGCACGTCGGTCAGATAAAAGTAGTAGACGCCGACGCCGCGGGTTTGTGCGATCTCGGCAGCGCGCGCGTTGACGGACTGAAGCTCCTCCGCGGAGAGCAGACCGTCGTCCACGTACACGTATTGCCCGTCCTCCGCATGCGCGGTCAGCACGGGGAGAACCAGCAGAAACGCGATCAGTAAAACAGAAAAGAATCGTCTCATAAGCAGCCGCCTCCGCATCCCAGAAAATGTCCGAGCAAGACGAGTCCTGCAAGAGCTCCGGCGAAGATCCCGCCGTACAGCAGACGGTATTTCCAAAGCTGTTTCTTGTCGAGCGGCAGATCGCCGACGAGCTTTCCGGTCTGTCCGTTCATGGCGAAGGTGTACAGCTTGTTCTGCCATTTGACGTGCAGAAGCCAGACGGGGAGCAGCGCGTATTCGCGCCGGTTGTTGCGCTCCGAGATCGTCGTGCTCTCCATGGCGACGCCGTTGAATCCGCCGGTCGTGGAGGAAACGCGGTTGATCATGGACTTGCTGAACCTCGCCTTTGCGCGGTCCACGCTCACGTCCGCCTCGACGTCGTAGCGGTCGGAGAAGTAGCCGGACAGGTACGCCGTCTGAAAATCGACCGCCTGGGAGAAATCGAACGGTTCCAGCGAATCCATCAGCGCGTCGTCCATCTTTTCCGAGCCGTCGACCGGAATGCGGTCAAAGTGCGCGGTAGCGGCGCGCAGCAGCGCGTAGTTCGAGGTCTCGACGTAGTCGAAGCCTCCGTCCGTCCACGCGCGCGAGGTCGTGCCCTTGAAGCGCATGCTTGCGGACACGTCGGACGAGAACAGCCAGAACGGGACGTAAACGCCCTTGATCTCCTTTATGTTGGATTCCGAACGGAATTCCTTCGCAAGCAGCTTTTTCCCGTGCAGATGTTTGCGGAACGCGTCCTGCGCGGCTTTCCGGTCGAGCTTGAACGGCAGTACGAGGTCCGGTTTCCATTCGCCGGTGAACTGCCGCTTCATGATGACCGTGTTGTCACAGAACGGGCACCGTGCGGAAGCGAGCGTATCGTCGCCGAGCACTTCGCCGCCGCAGGCGGCGCAGGTATACACGTTGAGACCGGACGCTTCGTCCTTTTCCCAGCGTTCCGCGTCCTTCGACCACGAATCGCTCGTCTCGTTCTGCGCGTCTTCCTGCAGGAAGCTGTCGTAGTCGATCAGATCCTGCGGGGAAAACGACGAGTCGCAGTACGGGCAGACGACCTGCTGCGATCCGCTGTCAAACTGCAGGGA
>CAMYWS010000172.1 GCA_947302865.1 uncultured Clostridia bacterium | reverse complement strand
AAGACGCTGTTCATCATCTCCGACAAGTGGGACGAGATCGCGCCGGACGTGCTGAACAAAATGCACCGCGGGGTCACGTACATTCCGTGCCGCGGGGCATACACCAATCAGGAAAAGACGTTGGTCTACATCCTGACGAAGACGATCGAGCTCGGACGTATTCGCCGGATCGTCCTTGAAAAGGATCCGAAGGCCATCATCTCCATAATTGATACGCGGGAGGTCATCGGCAAGGGCTTCTCCGCAGTCAACTGACAGAAAGGAAGGAATTTTGCTATGAAGAATCGCATCGAAGAAACGCTGCGCGGACAGATCGAAGATCTCAAGGCGCTCGTGCGCATCCCGTCCGTATCGCGCGGCGATCCCGCCGAGCCCGGCAAACCGTTCGGCAAGACTGTGTATGAGGCTTTGCAGGCGACGCTCGCGATCGCGCGCAAGCTCGGTCTGAAGGCGTGGGACGTTGACGGATACTGCGGCGTGGTCGAGTACGGCGAGGGCGAAGAGTGCCTCGGCATCCTCGCGCATCTCGACGTCGTGCCGGAGGGCGAGGGATGGAGCGTTCCGCCGTATTCCGCGACGGAAAAGGACGGCCGCATCATCGGCCGCGGCACGCTGGACGACAAGAGCCCGGCGCTTTCCGCGATCTACGCGCTCGCTGCGATCAAGGACTGCGGCTATCCGATGAAGCGCCGCGTGCGCGTTATTCTCGGCTGCGACGAGGAGATCGGTTCTCTGGGCGTCGAGCATTACCTGAAGGTCGAAGGACAGCCGACGCTGGCGTTCACGCCGGATGCGGAATACCCGGTCGTCAATTCCGAAATGGGCATCATGCACACGACGTATGAAAAGAAATACGCGTCCGAGCTCAGAATCGACTGCGGCACGGCGGCGAACGTCATTCCCGGCGTGATCCGCGCGGAACTGCCGTGCGAGGCGATCCCGGTCAAAGCGCCCGAGGGCTATACGGTGACCTATGAAGGCAACCGCATCACGGTCGAAGGCCGCGGCGGACACGCGTCCATGCCGGAGTTTGCGAAGAACGCGCTGCAGGCGCTGCTGCTGATCCTGGTTCAGCAGCCGCTGCCGAAAGAAGACAAGGCGACCGTGCTCGCGCTGCATGCGCTCTGGAAGCTTGATATGCACGGGGAATCGCTCGGCATTGACGTGACCGACGAATCGGGCCGCATCACCTACCAGCCGGACGTGATCCGCTTCGACGAAAACGGCGTCCGCTTCATCGCCGACTGCCGCCATCCGTTCACCGCAAAGGCGGAGGATCTTCTGAACATCTGGGACGCGGCGTACGCAAAGGCGGGCTTCACCCGTACCGATACCGTGATCAAGCCGGGTCACTTCATTCCGGCGGATTCCGAACTCGTTTCCACGCTGATGAGCATCTATAACGAGCTGAATCATTCCGATTCAAAGCCGCTGTCGATGGGCGGCGGCACCTACGCGCGCGAGATGGAGAACGCGGTCGCGTTCGGCATCGTGCGCGAGGGTGAGGAGAGCATGTGCCATATGCCGGATGAATCGATCTCGATCGAGGACATCCGCTTCAACACCATGTGCATGGCGGAGGCAATCCGCCGTCTCGCGACCAAGTAATATGGCGCTCGTATATATCGTCGAGGACGATGCCGACATCCGTGAAATGGAGGCCTATGCGCTTACGAGCGCCGGCCTTTCCGTCGAGTCCTTTCCGGAGGGCAGGGCGTTCTTTGCGGCGGTCAGAAACCGCCTCCCGGACCTCGTGCTGCTGGATATCATGCTGCCCGGCGAGGACGGCATGACGGTTTTGCGGCGTCTGCGCGCGGATGCGGCGACGCAGGCGGTCCCGATCATCATGGTCACGGCAAAGACTTCCGAGGCGGATAAGGTCAGAGGGCTCGATTCCGGCGCGGACGATTATCTCACGAAGCCGTTCGGCATCATGGAACTCGTTTCGCGCTGCAAGGCGCTTCTGCGCCGCGCGCATCGAAAGAGCGCGGTGCTCACGTTCGAATCGATCGAGCTGGACGACGACCGCCACTGCGTGACTGTCGACGGGCGGGAGACGGAACTGACGTTCAAGGAGTACGGACTTCTGAAATTCCTGCTGGAAAACAGCGGCACACCGGTCACGCGCGACCGGCTCATGGAAGCGGTCTGGGGCTTTGCGTTCACGGGCGAAACGCGCACCGTGGACATGCATATCAAGACGCTCCGCAAAAAGCTCGGCACGGCGGGCGCGCTCATCGAGACCATCCGCAACGTCGGCTATCGCATCGGGAGGTAGGCATGAACGAAACCATGCTGTCCGGGATCCTGGACGCGCTCGAGGACGGCGTCGCGGTCTTCGATCTTGAGGGGACGGCGCTGTTCTGCAACGAAAAGGCGTACGCGCTGCTGCATCGCGCGCCCGGCACGTTCAAAAAGCTCGGCGATCTGCCGGATGAGGTGCGCGCGTTTTTCGGAGACGTCCGCAGCGGCAGAAGCGAAACGATCGAGCTGTTCGGGCAGGCGGTGCGCCTGCATTACGAGGACCTTCGCGAAAACGGCTTGCGCACCGGCGCGGTGCTGATCCTCTGCGATCTCGGCGAACAGCAGCGGGCGGACCGGATGCGGTATGAATTCACCGCGAACGTCTCACACGAGCTGAAAACGCCGCTGACCTCGATCTCCGGCTATGCGGAAATGATCGAAAACGGCATGGCGAGGGATGAGGACGTCCGGCGCTTTGCCGAGCGCATCCGCCGCGAATCGAACCGCATGCTTGCGCTCGTTTCCGACATCATTACCCTGTCGGAGCTGGACGAGCGGCAGATCCTCGAACAGGCGGAAACAGTCGACCTCTATACGCTTGCCGCCGAAACCGTCGAAACGCTGAAAAGCGCGGCGATGGTGCGCGGCGTATCGGTGCGGCTTTTGGGCGGTCCCACGCCGGTGTTCGGCGTGCGCATGCTGCTTCGTGAGCTCATCTATAACCTTCTTGACAATGCGATCCGCTACAACCGTGACAACGGCACGGTCTGGGTGCGCGTTGCGGACCGGCAGCTTTCCGTGCGCGACACCGGCATCGGCATTCCGAAGCACCACCTGGGCCGTATCTTCGAACGGTTCTACCGCGTCGACAAAAGCCGCAGCAAGGCGACGGGCGGCACGGGGCTCGGGCTTGCGATCGTCAAGCACATCTGTGAAGAGCATCACGCAAAGATCGTGCTGGAAAGCGCGGAGGGCATCGGCACCGTGATCACGGTGACGTTCCCGGCGACGGAACAGTAAATGCAGCCAAAAAAGAACGGATCGCGAAGATCCGTTCTTTTCATGTTGTCTTTATATTTCGAAGTGCAGCGCCTGCGAGGCCGGAAAGTAGAATACGTCCGAAAGCAGCGGCTCATGATTGCGTCCGAACACAAGAAGCATGATCTTCATCACCGGCGTGCCGACCGGGATCGAAAGCGCCGTCGCGACGGTTTCGTCCGCGGCAGTGGCAAAGATGTCGCAGTGCCGGGATTCGATGTGCACCTTGAGGTCGTACCGTATGAGTTTGCCGAGCGAGGACTTGTAATCCCGCTTGAAGAACGCCGGGACGAGGTCCGTACGCAGGTGCGCGATGCAGTACGCGAACGGCGTGCCGTCGACGGTGCGGATGCGCGTGACCCTGCGGACCTTCGTGTTGTGCGGGACGTGCAGCAGTTCGGCAACGGCAGGCGTGGCGTTGATCACCGTGATGGACAGCCCGCGAAGACTGCTGTTCTCGTCGATCTTGCGGATGGAGTCTGTCAGCTCCTTCGAGAGCATGACGTTATACTGCGAGTCATCAGACTCCGAACGGAACGAGCCGCGTCCCTGCGCGCGCGTCAGGATGCCCTCCTGTACGAGCAAATTGAGCGCCTGACGGATCGTTCCGCGGGCAACGCCGTATTCTTCGGCAAGCGCCTGTTCCGTTTCGAACGGCGCGCCGACCGGCAGCAGCAAAAGCTTTGCGCGAAGATCGTCCGCGATCTTCAGATAAAGGGGA
>CAMYWS010000171.1 GCA_947302865.1 uncultured Clostridia bacterium | reverse complement strand
GAAGGATGATGGATCCTTCGGGTATTTTTTTGCGTTTTCTGCGCACAATAGACGCATCAAATTCATTTCGGAGGTTCTATGCCGCATCATACCGTCATCTACCGCATCAACCTGCACGGCTGCGGCGGCGAAAAGCTGCCGGCGGATCGTGAGACGCGTGCGCCGGAACATACCGAGAAAGGCGTTCGCCCGTGAAGCAGCCGTTCGACGCAAAAGCATATCAAAAGGAAGTCGCGCGCCGTGCGCCGAAAAGCCCGGCGGCGCTGCAATGTCTCAAAGCGTTTCTGGTCGGCGGGATCATCTGCGTGCTCGGGCAGGGTTTCCATGACCTTGCGCTTCTGATCCCCGTATCCGAGCAGGACGCGTCGACCGTGAGCTCGGTCGCGCTGATCTTTCTGACCGCGCTTCTCACAGGGCTCGGCGTGTTTGACCGGATCGCATCGTTTGCGGGCGCGGGCACAGTTGTGCCGATTACGGGTTTTGCGAACTCGATCGCCGCGCCTGCCATGGAATACCGTCCCGAAGGGTTCGTGCTCGGCGTCGGCGCAAAGCTCTTTACGATCGCCGGTCCCGTCCTTGTCTACGGCGTCGGCGCTTCGATCGTCGTGGGGCTATTGTCGCTGCTGTTCTGAGCGGAGATCGAGTATCCTTGTCGGCACACCGAGCGACGCAAGTCCCCGATAAATAACGCTCGGAAAATCGCCGTAAACGGTCTCCCGCGAAAGCGTTTTCAGCGCATCGGTCAGCCGTTCCGTCTCCGGCAGAATGTTCCGATCGTAAAACGCGCCGTAGTCACGGTTGTCGGGCGCATTCATGATGCGCGCCGCAGCCGCTTCGGGATCGAGCAGGCGAAGATCGCCGAAACATTCCGTTTCCGCGCCGGAGTTTCCCAAATACATCCGGCAGTCCGGGTGCACCGCAAGATACTTCTCCCCCTGCGGCGCGTCGAACAGCGCGTTCAGATCCGGCGTCTTCAAAAGGCGCGAGACCGCGAAGCCGGCGCTGCTTTCCTGCGCGGTTCTGATCAGTTCCGCATCGTCTTTTCCGAGCGCGCGGAACCATCCGCCGAGCGCTTCCGCATCTTTCACGGACGCGCGGTACGGCTCGTAATCCATGCCGTTTCTGTGCGGTGTAAAGATCGGCAGCGCGATATAGATCCTGTCCGGTCTGAGCTTATCCAGCGTCGCGGAGATCTCGTTTTGCTGCCGCGGAAAAAACCGGTTCACCATCAGCGATACTTCGAGCGTCGCGCCGCGCGTCTTTACAAACGTTCCGAACGCGATCGAAGCCGCGAACGCGCCTTTTCTCCGGACGATCTCGTCATGCAGCGCTTCACCGCCGTGGATCGTGATCCCGAACGAATCAAATCCCGACGATAGATACCGATCCAGCGCCGCTTCCCTGTCGTCCCGCCGCATCAATCCCAGTCCCGTCGTCATGCCGTGGTGATAGTACCGGATATGCTTCGTCTTCACCGCCGTGTCGAGAATGCGTCCGATCTCCGGATGCCCCATCGGCTCGTGATCCAGCGTGAAATATGTTTCGTCTTTCAGATATGCCGCGATCGCGTCAAGCCGTTCGATGCACCGGGCAGCGTCGCCGTCGCCCATGCGAGGCAGCGGTCCGCCGTTTACATAGCAGTGTCTGCAGCGGGTATCGCATCCCGCGACCAGCAGATCGAAATTGATCATTTTTTCCCTTTCATGTCCCGTTTCGTCAATCCGCGCGTTTGCGCCGACCAACCGGACGTCGTCCGTTGTAATTGTCTGTTACGATTTCCCCGCCGCTTGAACGAAAAGCGGCGCGCAGAGCCGATGCACGCCGTTCAAAGCTTTTTCACGCGCCGATCATCACGCCGACGTTGCCCAGAAGAAGCAGTCGAAGGACGCCGACGAGGATGAGATGCGCAGGATAGTAGATGTAGAAGAACCACTTCATGCCCCTCCAGGTGCCGCGCTGTCCGTTATAGAGGTACAGCAGCGGGATGGACAGCGCCGTGCACATCTGCAGCACGCCGTACACCCTGTCGATGCAGAAGAAGAACACAACGGCATATGCCGCGGTCCAGACCATCATCCAGAACATCCGCTTTGCAAACGATTCGCGCTTGCCCCAGAGATACAGGATCGCAACGACCGCGATGCAGCTCCAATCCGACGGAAAGCTGATCGCAAGGATCGGCACGAGCACCAGAAACTTCAGCCACGTTTTGAGTTCCGAATCAAACAGACGGATCGTGATGAGCCCCCAGAAGAGCGACCAGATCACGCTCGTCTGATTGAATATGCTTTTCACGAACGGCAGGAATGAGATGCCGAACGCAAAGCAGTAGGCAAAGTGCGAAACGATCGCAAAGAGCAGCAGCCGCAGCGCGTACTTTTTGAAATCGTGCGTATGCAGGTAGCCCTCCGCAATGAAAAACCACATGATCGGCGCGGTGATACGTCCGATCGCGTGCAGCGCCAAAAGCCACCACATATGCTGATATCCCGGGAACAGGATCCACAGTACGTGGTCCAGCGTCATCGCGGCGATCGCGATGAGCTTCAGCGCATTGCCCGTGAGTCCGCGCTTGGTTTCCATACACATTCCCCTCTCTTTCCGATCGCGCGTCCATACGCGTTTTCCGATGCGAAATGATCGTCCCGCAGATCAGAAAATACCCCGTGCTCTTTCAGGAAAACACATCCTCAATGAAAAGATCATCAATCGGATCCGTCCCGTTTTCGCCCGATCCTTCTGACGCCGGGATAAACGTGCGTACGCGCACACTGCCGCGGATCATATCAACGCAGAGTATTCCGTATCGGAACACGCCGTCCTGATCGTTGAGCATCAGCACATGTACCGCGCGATCCTCCGCGCCGTCCCCGTCGTCGTCGTAAGACGCAATGCTGTGAAAAAAACCGCGCGAATGTCCGCACAGCACCATTTTGATATTCGGATACCGGCTTACGACCTCTTTTTCCAGATAATTCCAGTGCAGAAACACGACGCCCGGACTGATCTCATAAGCGTGCGTGATCATCATGCAGGGTATATCGGCGTGTGTACGCATCACCTCGTCGACCCACTCACGCTGCTCTTTCTCCCGACACATATCGTATCCGATCCCGAGCAGCAGCAGCGGATGCTCTCCCCCGTTCAGGACCGCATAAAACATTCTGCCGCCGTTATACGTTTGTCCTTTGGGCAGCCGATCCAAAAACGGCTGCTGCATGTATGCCCAATAGCTGCCGCCGCTCACCGAATCATATTTCCCGATATCGTGGTTGCCGGTCACTGGATAAAACGGCACGCGGTCGATAAACGCATCCAGAAAGCCGCCGAACTGCTCCCACTGCTGCAATCTGTTGCCGCTGTCCACCATATCGCCGGTATGCAGTACGCCGATCAGATGCTCCGGCTCGATGCGCGAAACGATTTCCGTTCCAAACAGATCCAGCTTCTCAAGCTTTTCCGGGATGTTTCCGGCGGTATAATTCTGAGTATCCGGCAGCCAAAGGAGCCCGAACGGCGTCGGCTCGGGTTCCGCGGTCGGCGCAGGCGTTTCCGTCGGGGTCGCCGTCGGCGCAGGCGTCTCGATAAAAACCTCTTCGACGATCGCTTCCGCGCTTGGCGGCGGCGTTGCCGTCGGGATCGCCGTCGGCATTTCCGTCGGCGCCGGCGTCGGCGTCTCCGCGGAGATCATCCCGCAGCCGATCGGAATAAGGCACAGAATCAGCAGTAAAAACAGGATGTGAAATTTGTCGGATATGCGTTTCATGTACTGCATTATAACAGGATTTCCCCGCCTTGTCTACCGAAATCCCGTTCGTCCTCATATCGATTTACAACTTGCTTACAACACATTCGCAGTTTTATGACATTTCAGACACATTCGTATGCTAATATATGGATATCAATCAAAGAACGAGGTCCTGAAATGACGTATCTGTATACTGCGATCACGTTCCTGCCGATGACGGCACTTGCCGCGGCGGTCGTGTATCTGCCGTTTGCGGTGCTGCTGCACATGCGGCGAA
>CAMYWS010000170.1 GCA_947302865.1 uncultured Clostridia bacterium | reverse complement strand
ACGCAAAATCTCTCGGCTTTACGGGAAAGAGCGCGATCGCGCCGCGGCATGTGCGTACGATCAACGAGGTGTTCAGCCCCAGCTTTGCTGACATCGAATACGCAAAGCTCGTGTTTGAGGCGATCCGCATCGGAAAACTGCAGGGCAAGGGCGCGGTCTCCCTGCGCGGCAAGATGATCGATAAGCCGATCGTCGAACGCGCGCGGCAGACTTTGGAAGCGGCAAAACAGCTCGGGATCGGAGGACTTGAAGATGAATAAGATCCGGAATTCCATTCGCGAAGCGATCCTTGACAGCGGACTCAGATCCGGCATGACCGTTTCGTTCCACCACCATCTCCGCAACGGCGACTACGTTCTGAACATGGTGATGGATGAGATCGCAAAGCTCGGCATCCGCGATCTTACCGTGAACGCAAGCTCGCTCTTTGACACGCACGCGCCTTTGAAGGAGCACATTCAGAACGGCGTCGTCACGACGATCCTCACGGACTATATGTCCGCGGGGCTCGGCAGCTTCATTTCCGCGGGCGGCATGCAGAATCCCGTGCAGTTCCGCACGCACGGCGGACGTCCTGCCGACATCGAAAACGGCAGAACGCCGATCGACGTGGCGTTCATCGCAGCGCCCGCCTGTGACCCGATGGGCAATCTGACCGGTAAGCTCGGAAAGAGCGCATGCGGCTCGCTGGGCTACGCGATCCCGGACGCGAAAAACGCGAAGTTCGTCGTGGCGATCACGGACGAGCTCCACCCCTATCCCCTCTGCGACTGGTCGATCCCCGAAACCGACGTGGACGCGGTGGTCGTTGTGGACTCCATCGGCGATCCGAAGGGCATCGTTTCCGGCACAACGAAGATCACAAGGGATCCCGTCGGACTTCTGATGGCGCAGACCGCGGTCGACGTCATCAAGGCGTCCGGACTCCTCAAAGAGGGCTTCAGCTTCCAGACCGGCGCGGGCGGCGCGTCGCTGGCGGCGGCGAAATATCTCAAGGACGTCATGCTGAAGGAAAAGATCCGCGGAAGCTTCGGCCTCGGCGGCATCACGGGATACCTCGTCGATATGCTGAACGAGGGCTGTTTCGACGCGCTGATGGACGTGCAGTGCTTTGATTTGAAGGCGGTCGAATCCATCCGGAACAATCCGCGCCACTGCGAGATCTCCGCAACGCATTACGCATCCCCGTTTGCAAAGAGCGCGGTCGTCGATTCGCTCGACGTCGTCATCCTCGGCGCAACGCAGATCGACACCGATTTCAACATCAACGTGCATACCGACAGTAACGGCAGCATCATGGGCGGTTCCGGCGGACACAGCGACACGGCGGCGGGCGCGAAGCTCTCCATGATCATTGCGCCGCTGTCCCGCGCGCGGCTTCCGATCGTGACCGACCGCGTGACCTGCATCTCTACCCCCGGCAGCACGATCGACGTGCTCGTGACACAGAAGGGCGTCGCGGTCAATCCGAAGGACATCGAGCTCAGACAGCGTCTTGTCGACGCGGGCATCAGGGTCGTCGATATTCACGATCTCAAAGCGCTCGCGGAACGCACGAGCGGCGTGCCCGAAAAGCCGCGGCTCGGTGAAAAGATCGTCGCCGACGTCATCTACCGCGACGGCACGGTCATCGACCATATCCGGGAAACAATACAGTAAAGCAATCATTCTTCATGCGGCAAAGCCGCAATTCATGTGCGGAGCACAATTCACGGCGAAGCCGATTCATGCGGCTTTTGCCGCAATTCATTGGAACGAATTGTCCCTGCGGGACATGAAATAAGGAGATTTCTATGAGAGAAATTCAGGCAAACGTACTGACCGAAACGATCGCGCGGCTTGCGGTCGAAGCAAACTGCGTGCTGCCGTGCGACGTGAAACGGCGCATCGAGGACGCACGCAAAAACGAACCGTGGGAAACGGCGCAGGGCATTCTCGACAAGATCATCGAAAACTACGGCATCGCCGAAGCGAACACCGTCCCCATCTGTCAGGACACCGGCGTGTGCTGCGTGTTTCTGAAGATCGGACAGGACGTGCATATCGCGGGCGATCTCCGCGCCGCGGTCGACGAGGGCGTGCGCAGAGGCTATGCGGAAGGGTATCTTCGGAAATCCGTCGTGAAAGACCCGCTGCGCCGCGTCAACACCGGCGACAACACGCCCGCCATGCTCTATACCGAGATCGTTCCGGGCGACAGGCTGGAGATCACCGTCGCGCCGAAGGGCTTCGGCAGCGAGAACATGAGCCGCCTCGCCATGCTGAAACCGAGCGACGGCGCGGAAGGTGTCAAGGCGTTTATTCTCCGTACCGTCGAGGAGGCGGGACCGAACCCGTGCCCGCCGGTCATCGTAGGCGTCGGCATCGGCGGCACGTTCGACAAGGCGGCGTATCTTGCGAAAAAGGCGCTGATGCGCAGCACGGACGAGCGGAACGCGGATCCCTATTACGCCGATCTCGAAGCGGAGCTTCTCGAAAAGATCAACGCGCTCGGCGTCGGTCCGCAGGGTTTCGGCGGAAGGACCACCGCGCTTGCGGTCAACATCGAGTGGATGCCCACGCACATTGCGGGGCTTCCCGTTGCGGTCAATATCAACTGCCACGTCACGCGGCATAAAACCGCGGTGCTGTAAGGAGGCGGAACCATGGAAAAACACATTCAGCTCCCCATCACCCGGGAAACGGCAAGAACGATCAAAAGCGGCGAAAGCTGCCTGCTTTCCGGCGTCATCTACACCGCGCGCGACGCGGCGCACAAGCGGCTCTGTGAGCTTCTCGAAGCGGGCAAGCCGCTGCCGTTTGACGTCAAGGACGCAACGATCTATTACGTCGGACCGACGCCGGCAAAGCCCGGACAGGTCATCGGCTCTGCGGGTCCCACGACAAGCTACCGCATGGACGCATACGCTCCCATGATGATCGCCGCCGGCGAGACCGGCATGATCGGCAAGGGCAAGCGCAGCGCGGAGGTCGTCGCCGCCATGAAAGAACACGGCGCGGTGTACTTTGCCGCGATCGGCGGCGCGGGCGCGCTTCTATCGAGCTGCATCAAAAAAGCCGGGATCGTCTGTTACGAGGACCTCGGCGCGGAAGCGGTGCGGCGTCTTGAGGTTGAAAACCTTCCTGTCGTGTGCGTGATCGACAGCGAAGGCAACAACCTTTACGAGACCGGCAGAAAAGCGTATCTCAATACGCTCTGAAAAAAACGCGGCTGAAAAATCCGATCCGTTCTGACAGGGGACCCCTCCCCTGTCATTTTTATCGCCCGCAGATTGTTGTCAGGAGATCCGTCCCGGTGACACACCCGTTTGTCATGGGCGGCGATGAACTTTCAAATAATCTTCAATCTCACCTATTTTGGTCTTGACTTTTAATAGTCAGTCTTGTCACCCGACAACCGACAACCTAACCGTTCTATTGACAACATCCCATGTAATCGATACATCATAACCCATTTTTTCCATTACCTGAATAAGTGCTTCGTTTCCAATATAGATTTCTCTCGTTGCCCAACTAACATAATTCGATCCGCGCTCTTCTGAAACCCCGATAAATAAACCATGCTGCTTTGTTTCCTCGCTTATTGTGCCATCATAATCATCTAATGTGGTAAAAAGTTGTTTGTTCCAATCAATTACATCTTTTTCCCCTTTAACCTCAATACACCATATATTATAATTGTCAAATCGTGGATCTTCTATCCAATCTTTACCAACCAAGCACAGAATCTTGTAAAGTGGGAGCAAAACATAATCTCTTTCTATTCTCACATCTTTTACATGTGTTTCTTCATCATTAAACAGTAAAACAGGTTCTATATAAGAAATATCAGATTGATCCTCAACGGGCAAATCGCCTGAATGATTTGAAGTCATTTCACCACATCCAATCATTATAGTTATACAAAGAATGATTATAATAGTTCTTCTCTAAAGACTCCAAGTCCGAGAGATAAGATGTTTCTGTTTCAATAAATTCTTCAAGAACACTATTAACTGTTTTTTTCTTCAAATCTCCCATTCCATCTCTCCTTTTTCCGC
>CAMYWS010000169.1 GCA_947302865.1 uncultured Clostridia bacterium | reverse complement strand
ATTTTTTGAAGTTCAGTGAATACCCCATGATCGGGAACAGCAGCGGGATCAGAAGTCCGTGCGCGATAAAGCGGACGGGGCTCACCGTTTGCAGTGCTTCCGGCGTAAGCAGCGATCCGAGTCCGATGATCGCCGCGTCCAGAATGAGCCCGAGCGTCAGAATACCGGACCAGCGTGCAATCTTGGAATGTTTCTTTGCGGACAGTCCGAACAGAAGTGCCGCAATAACAATTTCCCCTGCAACGATGCACCAGATCGCGATCGGACAGATTTTGATCAGAAATTCCCTCATATTTCCCTCCGTATCATTTCTTGTTCTTCTCTTTTGCGCGCTTGTCGTTGATGATCTTCATGTGCTCGGCGGTGACGAGCTCGACGTTGTTTTCCTTCGCCCAGTCGACGCAGCCCTTCAGCACGAGCGGGAGGAACACACGCGGCACGCCGAGGATCGTTTCCAGCGCGTCGTCGGTGAACTTGACCTTGTCGTCGGCGCGGTCTGCGGCGTAACGGACCGACTGCAGAGACGCTTTTCTCACCTGCAGAAGCTCCGCGCGCATCCGGGTCTTCCTGTGGAACCAGAAGTTTTTGGAATCACGATAGCCGTAATCGACCGGCAGCGGCGGGAAATCCTTTGCTTTGACGCCGTTGATGATCGCGTCGCTGTACTTTTTCTTCATCAGGATCCTGTCGACCCTGAGGATAAAGTGCGCGCCGAACTTCGACGTGATGCCGTTGAAGTCGTGATACGGCGGCTCGTAGCCGTTCAGCTCGCCGGGCTGATCCCTGTCCGCGCCGTCGAGACTCCGCACCCACGTGCACTCGATCGCTTCGATCGCGTCGGTCAGCACCATCGGGCGTTTTTCGCCGGTCTCCTCCTCGAGCAAGCTCTTTTCAAGGCGGAAATTGCACCGCGGCATCTTGTCGGAGGGCTTGTCGCCGGGCCAGGAAAGCTTTACCGCCTCCTTGAACGTCTTCGGATTGTCGTCGATGAAGTTGATCGCGCATCTGCCGTCGCGCAGGATGTTCTGCGCCGTGTTGGACGAGTTGCGGCAGCAAAGCAGCATGGCGTAAAAGTCCTTGCCCGCCACATAATACGGCTGTACCAGTGAATACGGTCCGAGCGTCGTGCTGCCGTCCTCGCACAGCGTGCTGATGATGACGGTCGGCATCGGAAAAAACAATGACGTCTGATAAAAGTTGTCGACGATACGCAGGTTTTCAAAGCTGCTCAATTTCAGGTTCCTCTCTTTCTTTGATCAATCTTTGGATGATGTGATACATATCTTCAAACGGCTTCCCTTCCGTCGTCCAGATCAGAAGGGATTCCGCAATGAATTCCGACAGAAACGTTCGGTCCTCTGCGTCGCCGAACACGGGCAGGATCAGGCCCGCAAGCTGCGCGCGAAGCTGCCTGTGCCGCTCGGAAAAGGCGGCGTAATACGCGTTTTTTGCGTCGCTGTCCGAAAACAGCGCCCGATGGGAATCGGCAAACATGCGGATCGTGTCATAGACGCGCCGCAGGCGCGTTTCCGCGTCGTCCTCGGCCATTTCGGCGATCGGCGCAATGCACGCGTGCCAGTCCTCGGACACGAACGTGGCAATCAGCATATCCTTCGACGGGAAATAGTTATAGACCGTGCCGACCGCGATCCCGCACTCCGCCGCAACGGAACGGATCGTCGTCCTTGCGTAGCCGCGGCTTTCGATCTGCTTCCGCGCCGTTTTCAGAAGTTCTTCCCGCATGCTTTCAAGGATCTTCGGCATACGCGCCTCCGTTTCCGATCCAGTCCGCAACGATATCCGCCGTGAAAAGGATCTGTTCCCCGCTTGTGATCGCAGGCACGCCGTCGCCGTTCTGCGCGCCGTACATGCCGAAGCCCGCGTGGCAGCCGCCGTCGATGACGATCTCCGTCAGGTCGTCCGGCAGCATCGTTTTCGCCTGCTCGTATGTGTCCCGATCCATCACGCGATCCTCGCTTCCGTAAACGGAAAGCACGCGCACGGGATCGTCCGATAAGTCTTCATTTGAGAACGACGCAAGCAGGATCATGCCCTCGTAAGTGTCGGGATGCGCCTTGACCTCGATCGATGCGACGGCTCCGCCCAAAGAATGCCCGCCGATATACCAGTGTTCGATTGCCGGGAACGCCTCGCGCACACCGTCCGCGGCGTGCGTTCCGAAGACTGCGAGCCGGAACGGCATCTTGCACAGTACGCACAAAACGCCCTTCGCCGAGATCTGGCGCATCAGCGGCACGTATGCGGTCTCGTCCACCTTGCCGCCGGGATAGAAGATCAAGCCGACCTTCGCATTGCCGGGATCGAACGCCGTTTCACCGCCCGCAAGCGTGCGTTCCGTCACGGTCCGATCCGCGGAAAACGCCGCGACCGCGTCGTCGTCGGCGCGGTAATAGCTTTCCAGATAGATGAGACTTGCGCACAAAAGCAGCGCAAAAACCGCGACCGGGATCACGATCCAAAGGAGCCGTTTCCTCTTCCGTCCGTCTTTGCGCTTCATATTGCCTCCATGATGAACATGTTCATAATAATTATAGGCGATCATGTCAAAAAGTCAAGTATCTGCGCGTTATCCGCGCACCGTGCAGACGTCAAAAAACGCCCCGGAACGGAGCGTTTTTTGGGAATCGTTTATCCGAAATACCGGATCTTGATGAAGTACAGGATCAACTGATGCAGCGGGTAGAACAGATAGAACGCGTATTTGACCGGTCCTTTGATGAAACCGCGTTTGCCGTTGTAGAACGCAAGCGGGATGAACGCAAGCGCGGCCTTCCAGCCGGAGGACAGCATCACGGTTCCCGCAGCGTCGCGCAGCAGTTCCCGGTCGCGCAGCGCGTACAGCAGCATGATGAAGCAGAACCCGGACATCCTGTAATCCGCGCGCAGAAGTATCGACGCCGCCAGCAGAACAAGGATCGCGCCGACCCGAAGGAACCAGCGGTCCTTCAGCTTCTCATACGCGTACATGCCGACGCATCCGAGAAACAGTGTGAAGAAAACGTTCTGGCTGTCCGTGCTGAACCACACGCCGGACAGGAACAGATCGTACGGCACCTCGGACAGGATCGCGAAAAACAGCAGTCCCGCGCCGTAGCGGACCTTGCTGCGCGTGTGCAGATACCCTTCGACGAGCAGAAACGAAAAGATCGGGAACGCGATCCTTCCGATGAGCCGCAGCAGCGCATACAGCGTCACCTGCCTGCCGAACAGCGTAAACAATGCGATCGAATCGCGTCCGATCATGTAGCCGATGTGGTCGATCAGCATGGTCGTGACGGCGATCACCTTGAGAACGCTGCCGCTCAGAATATGACATTTTTCGGGAAGGATCCGTTCTTTCATTGTTTCTCCCATGATCGTTCCGCAAGCCACCGGTCCGCCTCTTCGCGGGTGCGGAAGATGCAGACGTTCTTGTCCGGATATTTGCGGAAAAGCTCTTTAAGCACCGGATTATTGCGTTCCTTGTAGGTCTGCACGATCGCGACAAGCTCCGGGTCGAGCGTTTGCTCCGTCCACGGAATGTCCGGCCGCGTCTGCCCCACGCGGTCGATGATGCTCTGCATGCACATGTCCGTGTCGTAATCGAGCAGAATGACCGTATCGCAGGCGGCGATCCGCGGCTCGAACGTGCGGCTGTAGCTGCCGTCGACGATCCATTCGTCCCGTTCGAGGATCGCGGCAAGCGCCGCGTCGAATTCCTCGCGCGAAATATGTGTGCGGTCCGGTTTCCACCAGATGTTGTCGAGATGATAAAGCGACAGACCCGTCTTTTCATGCAGTCTGATGGAGAATACGCTTTTTCCGCTGCCGGGGCAGCCGGTCACCATTACGCGTTTCACTCCTCTTCGTCCTCGTCTTCGTCCTCATCGACCCAATCCGGATCCTGTTCAACGAGCAGCCGCAGGATGCGCATGCGCTCCTTTTTCGTGACGGTCACGGTCAGGTCCTCGTAGACAAAGCTGTCATAGAGTTTCGGATAGCCGCCGAGCTGTTCCACCGCCCAGCCGCCGACCGTTGCGTTGTCGT
>CAMYWS010000168.1 GCA_947302865.1 uncultured Clostridia bacterium | reverse complement strand
ACAAGTCCTTCCGCGAGGACATCGCGATCGACACGGCGGCGGAAACGATCTCCGCAAAGGTCCGCGAGCTGATTGCCGCGGTCAACGCCAAGGTCCCCGAACGCATCTGAACCACGATCCTCACCGCTCCCCGCAAGGGGAGCTTTTTTGTGCCTTTTCCGCACAGCTTTTCGCATAAACCGCGGTTATTCAACGTGTTTTTACAACTCTGTTACAACTGCCGTGTTATAATCAAAGCAAGGAGAGGAAATCTGTCGAAATGAGGGAAAACGATGGCTCGTATTCTGGTACTGGAGGACGAAAAAGCGATCAACGATCTCGTTGCGCTGAACCTCGGCATGGTGGGGCACACGGTCGTGCAGGCGTTCACCGGAAAGGAAGCGCTTTCGATCGCGGAGCGCACGCCGCTCGATCTGCTGATCCTCGACGTGATGCTGCCGGACACGAACGGCTTTTCGGTATACGAAAAGCTCAAGGGCACGCCGGCGATCTTTCTGACCGCGCTCGGCGAGACGGCGGACAAGGTCAAGGGCTTCGAGCGCGGCGCAGACGACTATATCGTGAAGCCGTTTGAAATGACGGAGCTTTTGCTGCGCGTCGAGGCGGTTCTGCGCCGCACGCATAAGAGCGAAAGACGCTATCAGATCGACGATCTTGTGATCGACTTCGAGGCAAAGACGGTGACGAAGGGCGGTGAGCCGGTCGATCTGACGTTGCAGGAATACGCGCTTTTAGAGGTGCTGATCAAAAACCGCAACATTGCGCTGTCGCGGCAGCGGCTGATGCGCGAGGCGTGGGACGTCTCGTTCCTCGGCGAATCGCGCACGATTGACGTACATGTGCAGCGGCTTCGGAAAAAGCTCGGTCTGGAGGACCGGATCAAAACGATCTACCGGCTCGGATACCGGTTTGAGGAGGGGCTGTGAAGCTTCGGCAAAAAAGTTATCTGCTGACCGTCCTGCTGATGGCGGGCGTGCTGTATATCAGCACGCTGGTTTTGCTGCTGTCAAACGTCCGCGCATCGTTCCGCTCGACCGAATCGCGTGCGCTCGGCGAGGAAAAGGCGCTTGCGCTGGCGATCGACGGCATGTTCGGAAGCGTCCCGGAACAGAACCGCGCCGTATACGCGCGCGGCTTTGCGCTCTACGACAGCGGCGGCGCGACGTTCGAACTCGGACAAGGCGGTGAAACGTGGGTCGCGACCGAGCCGGTCCCGCCCGCGGTCGAGCCGGGCAGGGAGCGTTGGGTAAGTCAAAACGGACGCACCGTGCTTGCGATCTCGGATACGCTTTCGGACGGCGTGTGGCTGCATTTCGGGCTGGACGTGACGGATGAAATGCACCGGATGACGCGGCAGGCGATCGGCTCCCTGCTGATCTGCACGCTTCTGACCGCGGGCATCACCGCGGCGCTGTATGTCATGCAGGAGCGCGTCAATCGCCCGGTCGAACGGCTTGCGCACGAGCTCCGGACGCCGCTGACGGTCATTCGCGGCTACGGCGAGCTATTGGAACGCGCAAAGCTAACGCCGGAGCAGCAACACACGGCGGCAAGCTACATCGTCTCGGAGAGCGAACGGCTCGGCGAGATCTCGCAAAAGCTTCTGACCATGGCCGACGCGCGAAAGAACGTGTTCCGGCCGGAGCGCGTGAAGCTTGCTGAGCTTGCGGCACATTTGAAGGCGACCTATCCGACGCTCGAAACGGAAATCAAATGGGACGCGGTCACCGCCGATCGCGCGCTGCTTCTGAGTATGCTCGGAAACCTCATCGGAAACGCGGTGAAGGCGTCCGCGCCCGGCGCGCCTGTGAAGCTCAGGGCGACGCCCGGCGTGATCGAAATCGTCGACACGGGCGCGGGCATGACGCCGGAGCAGCTGAAGTATGTCAACGATCCGTCGCACGCAAAGAACCCGAGTGTGCGCAGCGGGCTCGGCGTGCCGCTCTGTCACGAGATCGCCGCGCTGCACGGCGCGTCTTTACATTTTGCCTCCGAACCCGGTAAGGGCACGACGGCGTCGGTGCTTTTTACAAGTTAGATACAACTCTGTGAGGACTCCGTTACAAGTTCCGTGCTACGATGGGGCCGTAGAAAGGAGGCAGAAAGCCATGAAAACAATCTTTACAAAACACAAAGTGCTTCTGATCGCGCTCTGCGGCGTTCTGTGCCTCGGCGTCCTGTCCGGGCTGGTGCTGACCGGCGTGATCCGGCTCTCGAAGGAGGGCAAAACCTTTGCGACCGTCGCGGAGGCGAAGGAGGAACAGAACAAAACGACGTCTGCGGAGAACGGATCTGCGGAAGAACTGACGAATCCCGTTCCCACGCCGTCGCCCGCACCGAATGAAGTAAAGCTTTCGCCGGACATGATCAGGACCATCACCGAGGAGGTACAGCGACGCAGACAATACGTGATCCCTGTTCGGACAGGCAGCGGTCCCGCGGCGAACCTGATGCTCTGGGACTTATCGAGACCGAGTCAGGAGCAGGAGGATCTCGCAAAAGATGCGGCAAAGCAATTTACAGAGCTCGTCTTCGAACAGTCGTATGAGACGCTGACGGGCTACTCGCTTGAAGATGCGAACGTGGTCGTATATACCGACAATGACGGAGACCGCGATACCGTCCTTCGCGTGACCGATCCGGCGGGAAACTACATCGTGTCGTTTTCCGAGACGAATTGGAAGGTGGTCTGCGCCGACCTGCTGACGTACCCGAAAACGGTCACGATCGACCGTGAAAAGGACGCGCTGCGGCTTGCTGAAAAGCTCGGCTACAAATCCGCGGTGCTGTATCGCGATAACAACAATCAATGGATGCACGAGGGCGTTTATATGCTCACGACCGACACGGACGAATGCCTTGCGTTCTCGTACTGCGGCGATCAGCTCTGGCAGTTCGCGGTCTATCCGAGCCAGCAGTCGATGCTCGAATGCGAATACTTCCTTGCGGATATGCAGTTCGACTATGAGACGCCGGCGTACCCGAGAAACTTTGCGGAAGCGGAAGCGCCCGCGTTCGGAGAGGATCAGATGGTCGGCGACAGAAAGATCACCTCACTGCTGTATCGCCTGTACAATCAGCTTTCGGGAGAAGAAGCAAAAAAGCAGGAAGACTTCAAGGCGACCTTTTACCGTGACGACAGCGGCGCGCGCGAGGATTGCTGGGTGATCACCGGAGACCGGTTTGAAATGACGGTGTCGGCATATTCGCGCGATGTGATCCGTCTGGACTGCGCCATCCCCTGCAAGGATCTTCTCGCGATCCCGTACGAGGAAATGGGCGGCGCGGAATATGAAGCGGTTGCAAAGCTGATCGGCGAAAACCTGTTTGCGGCGCTTGGCACGTATGACGGCGACACGCACGGCAAGGCGGTGAAAAACGTCGACGTGAACGCGGTTGCGGATTATCATTACTGTACGATGGACGTTTGGCTCGAGGACGGCACGGTCTACGAGCTCGGCTTCGAGGACGGTGTGCTGAAATATGCGGAGCATTACGCGAACGATGATTTCTTCTGGGTCGGCATCAACACCGGCTGGGTCGCGGACACGGTCTACGTGAACGCCGCGACAGGCAAGCAGTACGTGCCCGAATACCGCGACTGGGACGGCGATCTGCACATCAAGCCGCGTCCCGAAAACTGAACAGTTTCCTCCGTAAATGAAACGGCGGCCGGTGAAGCAATTCACCGGCTGCTGTGCTTTTCGGTATTCGGGTGCGATCTTCGGGGCGTTGCCGACAGCGCTGTTGTGCTTTTTGGCGGGCTGCCGAGGACGTCAGCCCCTACAATCCGCTGGTATGTTTCTTATATCGTTCTTCCGGCAAAGGTATTCATATAGGCGTAAACATACTGTAGGGGGCGGCCTCCCGGACGCCCCGTCAAGCAACATAACAGCGGACTGTGCTCTGTAAACCAACCTTGTCGTGTCATCCTGAGCGAAGCGAAGGATCTTGCGAAGCGAAGGATCTTTCAAGGATTACGCTAAAAAAACAAAGGGTATTGAGAAATTCCCAACCCCCTTTGTTCATTCGTTGTTTTATTCGTGCCGCAGTGCGTCGATCGGGTCAAGC
>CAMYWS010000167.1 GCA_947302865.1 uncultured Clostridia bacterium | reverse complement strand
GCTCAACGGTTTCGCCCTTTGCCATATAGGACTTCATGGCGATTCCTCCAATATAATAAATTAATTAAACTTTTGCTGCATTGCGGGGTTCTTATGTCGGGGCTGTGACGCAGTTCCACCCAATGGCACTTGGTTATAATAACAAAACGGCGTACGTCTGTCAAGCGAAATTTTCAGGTTTTTTCGATATATTTTCACGTTTTTGCCGTACTCCGACCGTCTTCCCCGTTATTTGTCTCTCCGCCGTCCAAAAAAGCGTTGAGCAAGCACACGCACGCGTGCTATACTATAACAGATCCGATTGACGGTCAAATTATATATTATCATTTGCTGTAACGAAGCGCACGGTCCCGACATTTACAGTGCAGAAAGGAGGTGAGCGGGCAATGGATCTTGAAGCCGTGTATCGCGAGCATTCCGCTTCCGTCTACCGTTTTCTGTACGCAAAGACCGGAAGCGCGGAGCTTGCGGAGGAGCTGACGCAGGAAACGTTCTTTCAGGCGGTCAAATGCATCGATCGGTTCGACGGGTCCTCGAAGATCACGACCTTCCTGTTCGGCATCGCGAAGAACGTTTGGATGAACGAATACCGGAGGAGAAAGAAGGCGCCTGTCTCCCTGCCGGAAACCGAAGAAGCCGTCGTCGCTCCTTCCGCCGAAACCGACGTCCTTGCAAAAATGGGACGGGAAGACATCCTTCGTTCGATCCACCGCATCGCAGATCCCGGTCGGGAAGTCCTCTACCTTCGCCTGCTCGGTTCACTCTCGTTTGCGGAGATCGGTTCCATCCTCGGGCAGACCGAAAACTGGTCCCGCGTCACCTTCTACCGTGCGAAACAACAACTGATAAAGGAGATTCAAAGCAATGAAAAATAAACTGGATTGCGAGATCGTAAAGGATCTGCTCCCTTCCTATATCGACCATCTGACCTCGGAGAAAACGACCGGGGAGATCACGGAGCATCTTTCCGAATGCGAAGCGTGCCGCGCGGTCTATCGCGACATGACGAACAGCGAACCGCCGATCTTTGAACAGCCGGAGGTCGACTATCTCAAGAAGGTCCGCAACTCCCGCCGCCGCATCCGCAATATCGCGATCATCGCCGCCTGCGGTCTGCTCGCAGCAGGGGTCGCCGCGTTCGCAATCGCAAAGCACGCGCAGAATAAGTCCGCGGCGGACGCGCAGACGATCAACGCGCTCGAACAGACCAATGAGGCGCTCGAAAAGCAGACCGAGGAAGACGCGCAGACGATCACAGAGCTCACCGAAACAGCGGAAGCGCTGCAGGAGCAGATCGATCTGCCGACCGTCATCTACGACGCGGAGACGCGCGCGCTCGTCATCACCGGCACGGATCGCTACGACGAGATCGTTATCCCCGACGAGGCCGAGAACGCGATCTCGCTTGACGTGCAGGACGACGAGTTTCATCTGACCATGGACCTCACCGTTCGCTACGACACAGACGAACCGCTGAAAACCTTTGTTCCCGGTTTTCTCGACCGCACGGAAAAGAGTCTGCAGTTTTTGCGCGCATGGTTTCGGGAAAACGCCGCGGAATATTACGATCCCTCCGCATCCGAAAAGATGCTCGAGTTTTCCATCACCGAGAGCAACAGTTTTGTCAGTCAGAACAACCGGGACCGCATCAAGATCAATACCTCCAGACTGTACTGGAACCGCGATACGGCGCTCGTATACGCCATGATGAACTGCCGCTACTGTGAATGGGAGCAGATGGGCTATCTGCAGAATCTCGCCTATTCTGTCAATCCGTACAACGAATGGCTGCTTGTCATGGACGATTCAACCGAAGAATTCGGCTCGATCCCGTACTATCAGGCGGCAGTAAAAGCAGGTCTCGATCCCGAACATATGACGCCGGAGGGATACGCGATCCTGACCGACACGATTGCGCTCTACTCGATCAAAGAGGATTGGATCCACACGGCCAACGGTAGCACCTTCGAGTATCTGCCGGTCAGCAGAACCGTCTTTTTCACCGTCTCTCCGGAGACCGTCACCAACCCGGTAAACGGCGAGCTGACGCCCTTCATGGCGGGATCGTTCATCCGTCGGCTGACCGATGTATACGGACTTGACGCGGTCAACGCGTTCGTGTTCGGAGAAAAGACGTTTGACGAGGCATTCGGCGTCGATTACGAGACCGCGCGCGAAGCATGGATCGCATGGCTCTGCGAAACCTACCCGACAGAATGATTCGAGCGGAGGCAAACCGACATGAGACGTATAAAAGCTCTCCCGATCCTTCTCCTTTCCGCGCTGATGCTTTTCTCCGCGTTCGGCTGTCAGAGCACGGGCAAAGCGTCCGAAGCGGCGCAGACGCCCGCAGCGCAGGACGCGTCGCCGGAGCCGACGCCCGAACCGACGCCTGATCCCGCGGTCACGGTCGCAGAAGCGGAGATCCTGACAGGCAGACATGACCGCGAGGACGGATTTGCCTCTCCTTTCAAAACGCACTTCATCGACACGCCGGTCGCGGCGGTCCATCTTGAGGACAGTTCCGGCTACAGCGACGAAACGCTCCGCGCGCTTGCGGAGGCAGTCGTTTCCGACGTCCTTTCGATCGGCGCGTGCACCGGCGTCGAACCGGGAAAGATCACAGTGTACGTCGTGCAGCGGATGCTGAAGAACAGGCCGGTGCTGCTCGGCGACCGCATGTTCTGCACCGCTGCGGACATTGAAAACGGTGTTTACCGCGAAGCGCTCTGCGGTGTATGTTATGATCTTGCGATTCCGTGGAAGCAGGTCGGGCTTTCGCAGTACGTGTTCGGCACGACAGACGAAAGCGGCCTTTCCGAATACTACGCGGACGAAGCGCACGCGCTGACGGCGTCCTGCGCGGCGGTTTATCTGCTGCCGGACGTCGCGGATGCGGAGACGATCGAAGCTGCGGTGAAGACTGCAGCGAGCCTGACCGCATTCATCATCGAAAACGACGGTTTCGATGCGTTCCTTGCAGCGGTCGACACCGCGGGCGCGCTGCCTGCATGGGCGGAGCATCTCGGCATTGAACCGCCCGTACTGCCGGTCGGCAGCGAACATGCCGGCGTGATGACGGCGGAAAGCGATCGCAAGTATCTCTGTATCCTGCGCACCGACAATCTCACGATCAACGTGACCGACGGCGCATTCGCCCAAACGCCGGACGAACTGTACTCGTTCGTATGCAGACTCTACTACGGCATGGAATACGTCATTAAGCAGATCGGAGAGGAACTCCCCGCATATGAGGCGCTTGCCCGGGAACGCTTTGAAAACGGCGTCAGGATCGACCTGTACAGTCCGACAAAGGACCGCGGCAGTCTTGCTGCGTCCGGCGATTCCGTCTGGCTCAGCAGGGAAAGCCATGTATGGCATGAACTCGTGCATATCGTTCTGGCCGAGTATGTGAACAGACAGGATCTCTGGTGGCAGTGCGAAGCGCTTGCGGACCACTATTCGCGCCGGGCGATGACCTTTGCGATCCAATGGGAAGATTTTGCGACGTTCGAGGAGGCCTGCCGGACTATCGGGGATCAGGCCGGCGCCCTCCGATTCTGGAAAACGTACTGGAATATTTACTGCGCCGAGAAAGCCGCGGACGCGGTCGTGCCGCAGGCGCTTTACAACGACTACGCCCGGGAGCGTGCGATCGGGATCAGCGAACTGCTGCTCGATCGGGACCCGGCTTCCTGGGGAGACGACGTTTCGGTCGGCAGCGCGCGCGGGCGCGGCACGGGCACCGTGCAGACGGACGGCAACGCCATGTCCTATAACGAGGCGACGGTCATGCTCGAGTATCTGTTTGATATCTACGGCGCGGAGACGATCGTCACAGGCTATCTGAACGGCAGACCGCTTTCGGAAACGTGCGGCAGGGACTATCCGGAACTGTATGCCGACTGCATGGCATACCTGACCGAAACGTACGGTCCGCTGCTTGCATCCGACTGAAGCCGGATCTTCAAAACAAGCAAAAATGCCCGGGGATACCGATCACCCGGGTATTTTTCTGTTCTTTCTGCACACAATAGACGCATCAGAAAAGCGTCGGAGGTGCATATGCCCCATCACACCGTACTCTATCCCATCCATCCGCACGG
>CAMYWS010000166.1 GCA_947302865.1 uncultured Clostridia bacterium | reverse complement strand
TTCGACATCGAAGTCCGTCTCGGCGCAGGCGCGTTCGTCTGCGGCGAAGAGACCGCGCTTCTGACCTCCATCGAGGGCAACCGCGGCGAGCCGAGAAACAAGCCCCCGTTCCCGGCGAACAAGGGTCTGTTCGGTCAGCCGACGATCATCAACAACGTCGAAACGCTCGCCAACATCCCGCAGATCATCCTGAAGGGCGCAGACTGGTTCGCATCCATGGGCACTGAGGGCAGCAAGGGCACCAAGGTCTTTGCGCTCGGCGGCAAGATCGTCAACACCGGTCTTGTGGAGATTCCGATGGGTACCACGCTCCGCGAGATCATCTTCGACATCGGCGGCGGCATCCCGAACGGCAAGAAGTTCAAGGCGGTTCAGACCGGCGGTCCGTCCGGCGGCTGCATCCCGGCAGAGTACCTCGACATGCCGATCGACTATGACAACCTCAAGAAGATCGGCGCAATGATGGGCTCCGGCGGTATGATCGTCATGGACGAAACGACCTGTATGGTCGACGTCGCGCGCTTCTTCCTCGACTTCACGGTCGACGAGAGCTGCGGCAAGTGCACACCGTGCCGCATCGGTACGCGCCGTCTTCTCGAAATGCTCGACAAGATCACGTCCGGCAACGGCACGCTCGAAGATCTTGACAAGATGGAAGAGCTGTGCAAGTACATCCAGGCGAACGCAATGTGCGCACTCGGTCAGACGGCTCCGAACCCGGTTCTTTCCACGCTGAAGTATTTCCGCCACGAATACGAAGCGCATGTCGTCGAAAAGCGCTGCCCGGCAGGCGTCTGCAAGCATCTCATGCATTATGAGATTCAGCCCGACAAGTGCAGGGGCTGCACAATGTGCGCACGCAAGTGCCCCGCAGGCGCGATCACCGGCAAGGTCAAGGAACCGCACGTCATCGATCAGTCGAAGTGCATTAAGTGCGGCGCCTGCATGGATAACTGTAAGTTCTCGGCCATCGTCAAGAAATAAGGAGGGCGACCATGGATACTGTTAAAATGAAAATCAACGGAAGAGAGATCGAAGTTCCCGCGGGTTCCACCATTCTGGAAGCAGCGGAGCTTGCCGGCATCCGGATTCCGACCCTTTGCTACATGAAGCAGATCAACGCGATCGGCGCATGCCGTATGTGCGTTGTCGAAGTCAAGGGCGCGCGCTCGAACCCCGTTGCGTGCCTGATGCAGGTCGCCGAAGGCATGGAAGTGCAGACGAACACGCCCGCGCTTCGCGCATCCCGCAAGATGACCCTCGAGCTGATGCTTTCGAATCACCGTATGGACTGCCTGAGCTGCGTCAGAAGCGGCAACTGCGAACTGCAGGCGCTGTCTCAGGAATACGGCTGCGATGCGCATAAGTTCCCGGGTGCACCCACCGAGCCGGACATTGACGATTCCGCGATCCATCTCATCCGCGACAACTCGAAGTGCATCCTTTGCCGTCGCTGCGTTGCTGTGTGCAAATACAACCAGCACTGCAATGTCATCGGCGCGAATGAGCGCGGCTTCAAGACCCACATCGCAAGCGCGTTCGATCTGCCTCTTGCGACCACGTCCTGCGTAAACTGCGGTCAGTGCATCGCGGTGTGCCCGACCGGCGCACTCACCGAGCGCGACGATACCGAAAAGGTCTGGAAAGCGCTTTCCGATCCCGAAATGCATGTGGTCGTCGGTCCCGCGCCGTCCGTCCGCGTACAGCTCGGCGAAGAATTCGGCATGCCGATCGGCACGAACGTCGAAGGCAAGATGATCGCGGCGCTCCGCCGCCTCGGCTTTGACAAGGTGTTCGACGTCGACAACGCGGCTGACGTCACGATCATGGAAGAGGGCACCGAGCTGATCGGTCGTCTCACCAAGGGCGGCAAGCTCCCGCTGATCACGAGCTGCAGCCCCGGCTGGATCAAGTTCTGCGAGCACTACTATCCGGAATTCATTCCGAATCTGTCCAGCTGCAAGTCGCCGCAGGGCATGTTCGGCGCACTCGTCAAGTCCTACTATGCCGAGAAGATGGGCATCGACCCGAAGAAGATCTTCGTCGTTTCCATCATGCCCTGCACCGCGAAGAAGTTCGAGGTACAGCGTCCCGAGCTCGGCACGGACGGCAGACCGGACGTCGACGTTTCCCTCACCACGCGTGAGCTTGCGCGCATGATCCGTCGTGCGGGCATCAAGTTCACGGAGCTGCCCGACGAGGTCTGCGATCCGATGCTGGGTCAGGCGTCCGGCGCAGGTCACATCTTCGGCGCGACCGGCGGCGTTATGGAGGCGGCGCTTCGTACCGCGTACGAAGTCGTCACCGGGAAGACGCTTGAGAAGGTCGAGTTCCATGACGTCCGCGGCACCGCGGCCATCAAGGAAGCGGAATACGACCTGAACGGCGTCAAGGTCCGCGTCGCGGTCACCAGCGGTCTCGAAAATGCGTCCAAGCTCCTTGACATGATCAAGAGCGGCGAGAAGCAGTACGAGTTCGTCGAAGTCATGGCGTGCCCCGGCGGCTGCGTCAACGGCGGCGGTCAGCCGATCCAGCCCGGCGCGGTTCGCAATTTCGTGGATCTGCGCGCACAGCGCGCGGCCGGTCTCTACGGCGAAGACGACAACATGCCGCTCCGCAAGAGCCATGAGAACCCCGAAGTACAGGCGCTCTATCGTGACTACCTCGGCGAGCCGAACAGCCATAAGGCGCACGAGCTGCTGCATACGCACTATACCGAGCGCGGCTTGTACAAATAATTCATAACCGACAAAGAGGGCGGGAGAGCGATCTCCCGCTCCTTTTTACACTTTCTTTTTTTAGGTATATTTTTTGAAAAGAAAAAAGGGTTTTTTGGAGTTTTGGCGTATATAATTATTAGAATACTTTCGCGGAGGCGCGTATGGAGCAGGGATCGGTCCGAAAAATGCGGGAAGAATGGGAGAAGGAGATGCTCTCGCCCTATGCGACGCTCGCCGTCAACACGCGCGGACGTGAAGTTCCGATGGAGCTTTGCCCCGTTCGCACCGAGTTTGTGCGCGACCGCGACCGTATCCTGCACAGCAAGTCCTTCCGCAGATTAAAGCACAAAACGCAGGTATTCCTTGCGCCGAAGGGCGACCATTATCGTACGCGGCTCACGCACACGCTCGAGGTCACGCAGATCGCACGTACGATCGCGCGGGCGCTGCAGCTCAACGAGGACCTTGCCGAAGCGATCGCTATGGGGCATGATCTCGGACATACGCCGTTCGGACATGCCGGGGAAGAGGTACTGAACGCGCTGCTGCCCGGCGGATTCAAGCACAACGAGCAGAGCCTGCGCGTCGTGGAAAAGCTTGAATACGACGGTAAGGGACTGAACCTGACGTGGGAAGTGCGCGACGGCATCGTGAATCATACGAGCAGCGGACGCCCTGCAACAGTCGAGGGCAAGGTTGTCTCGCTTGCGGACCGCATCGCCTACATCAATCACGACATCGACGACGCGATGCGCGCGGGCGTCCTCTCGGAAGAGGACCTGCCGCGTTCCTGCATCGAACTGTTCGGACCGACGCATTCGAAGCGCATCAACAGCCTGATCGTCAACGTGATCGAAAACAGCCGAATGAGCCCGGAGATCCGCTTTTCGCCGGAGTATGCGGAGGAGTTCAAGGTGCTCCGGAAGTTCATGTTCGAGCGCGTCTATCTGAATCCGCTTGCCAAAAGCGAAGAGGGCAAGGCAAAAGGCGTTGTACGCGCGCTGTACGAGTATTATTTCGAGCATCCGGACGTTCTGGACGAGGAATACCAGCGCACGCTGGAAACCGAAGGCAAGGAACGCGCGGTCGCGGACTTCATCGCCGGCATGAGCGATATTTACGCGATCAGCACGTTCGAGCATCTGTTCGTTCCGAAAAGCTGGAGCTGAGGTTTTTGAAATTCGGAGAAAGGAGGGCGCACGATGGCGTTTCCGAGCGCATGGCTTGACGAGCTGCTGCACAAAAATGATATCGTTTCCGTCGTTTCGGAATACGTTGAGCTGAAGCCGAAGGGGCGCAAGCTCTGGGCGTGCTGCCCGCTGCACGGCGAAAAAACACCGTCGTTCTCCGTTTCGCCGGACAAGCAGCTCTTTTACTGCTTCGGCTGTCA
>CAMYWS010000165.1 GCA_947302865.1 uncultured Clostridia bacterium | reverse complement strand
TTTCCGGAACCGAGGAGAAGACCGACGCCCGCCAGCAGTATCAAAAGCTGCTGGCGGACGCCAAGCGTCATCTCTTCGATATGATCCTGATCCATAAATACGACCGCATTGCGCGTTCGCTGGAAGAGCATGTGCGCCTGTCCGCGCTTACGAAAAAAGAAAAGATTCCGATCATCGCGGTCGCGCAGAATTTCGGCGACAGCATCGAAGGCGATTTCGCCAAGCAGATGATGTGGGTCCTGTCGGAGTATTACAGCAAGAACCTGTCCAAGGAAACCAAGAAAGGGCACAAAGAGGCGGCACTGAAGGGCCTGCACAACGGCGGTGTTCCTCCGTTCGGATATGACGTGGTCGACCGGCATTACGTAATCAACGAGACCGAGGCGTACTATGTCCGCAAGATGTTCGAATCGGCGCTGAAACGGGAAAGCCGGACAAAGCTGATCGAAGAGCTTCGCCGCGCGGGCATCAAAGGCAAGCGGGGGAAGCCCCTGGGTTATCCGTCGATCTACGAGATCCTTCGGAACGAGAAATACACGGGCACATATCTGTACACGGTCGACGAGGAAGAGGACAGAATGGACCGCCGGTCCAAGCCGAACGCCATACGCATCGATAACGCCTTTCCGGCGATCATCAGTAAAAAGACATTCAAGGAGGTTCAGGAAATCATGGACGGAAGAAAACAGATGGGAAAGCATTCGGAATACCTGTGCCGCGGCATCGTGTACTGCTCCTGCGGTTCGAAAATGCACGCGACCGTATGGAAACTCAAGAACGGAAAAAAGCACATTTATCGCTGCAAGGCGAATTGCGGCATGAAGCCGATCCCGATGGAATTGGTCGACAAAGCGGCGAAGGATTATCTGGACGAGTTTTTGTCGGCGGAAATGCAGCTGAAGATCGCGGCTTTTTTGCGAAACTACAAGAATCATCAGGCGGACGTGCAGTCGGGATTCGAGGCGGCGCGGAAAAAGCAGATCGCCGAGAAACAGGCAGCATACGACAATCTGATGAAAAACATGATGTCCGGTGTACTTGCCCCGGATGTAATCAAAGAGATCAACGACCGCTTGACCGCGATCAAAGGCGAGATCGAAACACTGGAGAACGCGGAAGCGCCGAAGGACTACACGATGGAAACGATCCTGGAGTGGCTGGATTCTATCAAAAAAGCGCCGGATCAGCGCGCTGTGGAGCTTTTGATCAGGAGAATCACCGTTTCCCGCGATAATAACAAAACAGACTTCAAAATCGAATCGAATCTGAAGTCTGTCTGCGTGGAAATGGTTGCGGGGGCAGGACTTGAACCTGCGGCCTCCGGGTTATGAGCCCGACGAGCTACCGACTGCTCCACCCCGCGACGCTGGAACTATATTATAGCAAGCATGGAGTAGATTGTCAACCCCCTTGTACCAAAAGATTTTTATCGGGGCAATACGAGAAAAGTCTTGACTCTCTCCCTGCGTCATGGTTTACAATGGATGCGAAGGGAGGCGGGGAGGATGATGACCGTACACAAAGTCAGTCGGATTTCCGGCGTCACGATCCGCACGCTGCGCTATTACGACCGGATCGGGCTTCTTTGCCCCGCGGCGCGGACGGAGGCGGGATATCGGCTGTATGACGACGCGGCGCTGCTCAAACTGCAGCGCATCCTGCTTTTGCGGGAGCTGGAGATCCCGCTTCGGGATGTTGCGCGGCTGCTGACACTTTCGGAAGCGGCGCAGCGCGAAGCGATCGAACGGCAGATCGCACTATTGGAGTTGAAAAAGGAGCGGACGGAAAAGCTGATCGCGCTTGCGCGGCGGCTTTCGAAAGGAGAGAAAACGATGGATTTTTCGGCATTTGACAAAAGCAAAGAAGAGGCGTACGCCGTCGAAGCAAAGACAAGGTGGGGAGAGACCGCGGCGTATCAGGCATATGAGAAAAAAGCAGCGTCCCGCACGGAGACGGAGGGGGCGTTGCTTGCGGAACGCATGATGCAGATCTTTGCGGCGTTCGGCGCCCTGAAGGACGGTGATCCCGCTTCGGACGCGGCGCAGGCAAAGGTTAAAGAATTGCAGGACTTTATCAGCACGCATTACTACCCCTGCACAAACGAGATCCTCATGGGGCTCGGACAGATGTACGTGGCGGACGCGCGATTTACGGCGAACATCGACGACGCGGGCGGGGAAGGAACGGCGGCGTTTGCGCAGAAGGCGATTGCGGCGCATTGCAAAATGGTATGATCGAACCGCATATGCCCTTGCAGCGAACAACCCTTCCGTCAAGGCGTTGCCTTGACACCTCCCATTGCACAGAGGAGGTATGAAGCCATCGCATTTCCGCACAGTTCTTGTATATCACAGGACCGCTGCCCGGAAAGACAAAACGAGCCGTGAAATGCGGCTCGTTTTCATGCAGTAGGGAGGGGGCGGTTCACGCCGTCATGCCGTGGCAGGCCATGTAGTCGTAGAGCCGCTTGCCGTGCTCCTGTTCTTCCTTCTGGATGTGATTCAGCGCGTTTCGCGCGCCGGCGTCACAGAACTCAAAGATGCAGGTATCGTACAGCGAGGAAACGTGCTTTTCTGTGTCCAGCGCGTCGCGTACGAGGAATTCGTCGTTTTCGCTCCTGCGGCTGCAGTTGTCGCACGGCTGCGCGCTGTTCTGCTGCTGCCCGCCGCCCATCATCGGAACGGTTCCCTGCATCAGCGATTCGATCGTCTGCAAGTGCGTTTTTTCCGCCTCGCGAATGCTTTCAAAGAGCATCTTGAGGGCGGGATCCTCGGCGCGCTCGGCATACGTTCCGTATTTTTCGATGCAGAGCTCTTCTGAACTCTTCAGGTCCTTCAACAGGGTCGTTTCTTTTTGCGTCAGTTTCATTTTCATCACCTCGCCCATAGCATGAACGAAAAACCGCCGCCTATGCGCAGGCGACGGGATTCGTGAGGGTTCGACAACACTTGCAGATAACTTATTGCACCACCCGCCGAAAGACTTGCGTATAGGTGCCCTTTGACAGCAAAAGCAGATCTTCGTTAAACGAATAAGACCAAACGGTTCGATTCGAATTGTCTATAAACACGATTGTTCCGTTCTCGGTCGTATACGTATAATGATAGGTACCGCTTCCATCGGACTTGAGATAGACTTCCGCATCTCCGTTTTCTGTAAATCGGTAGGTCATGATATAGTTTCCGGCAGCGATCTGCTCGTTGATCGTTTTGATACCGGCAACCATTTCCGGCGCAGAATCTTCTGCTCTGATAAGCTCCCACGTTCCGATCAATGCGCGGTCAATGACGGCGCTATTCGCGGGCGTACCGGCTTCGCTTTGTTCATTCGCCTGTTTTCTCGTATAGGTCAGCACTCCGATGTTCATGATCGGGAACTGAATCGTATCGGATAGCGAATCATACACAAGGAAGCTTCCGATTTCAATCTCACCCTCCTGAGAGATACGAATGAGATTACCGTCCAGCGAGAACGGGAATTCTTCATTTCCTGTGTTTTCTCCAAGCCCGTTCATCGTCCAGGTTGCGGTTTGATTTTCACGAAACTCAATTGTACCGTTCAGGACCGGATCTGCATTCGCAACGACCTGAATACCGCCCGTTTCCCACGTGCCGACGATAGTATCCAATGTGATCTCCCGTAAGTAAGCAGGTTTATTTGCGCCTTTGCGGAGATAGCGGTAGGTTTCAAAAAGATCTTCAAGAACAAGAGAGTCATTTTGCGGATCATAAACGGCGCTGTATGAAATCATGGCAGCATTTGTTTCGGGATTCATCAACGTAATCGTTAAGCTGTTACCGTCTGCGGTGTATTGTATCGAAATCTCCTTGCTTTCGGAGTCGTCAGGGATGATTTCGGTTCCGGTTCCGTCCTCCTGCAAGATAATCGTATAGGATACATCCAAAGCGTCAAGCAAAGCAGAGCTGTATTCCTCATAGAAAGAGTTAGCCGTGAATAATTCCCATGTACCGACATACGTCAACTCGGGTTGAGGCGTCGCTTGTGCATCGGTTTCCGGCAAGTCTTCACCCATGCGCCGCAGCGTAGCATAAACAAATTGATTCGGGGAGGTCTGATAACTGAGTTCCAGCGTCCGCGTCCGCGGATCGTAATATCC
>CAMYWS010000164.1 GCA_947302865.1 uncultured Clostridia bacterium | reverse complement strand
TCGACGTCGCAGCGCGTCCGTCCGCAGGTCGGGCAGGAAACGATCTCCACGTCATCCTTCCGCAATCCGCAGGCGCGCAGAATGGCAAGCCCCGTTTCGACCTCGCGCACGGGATCGCCGGTCAGAGAAACGCGCATCGTGTCCCCGATGCCCTGCAGTAAAAGCGCGCCGAGCCCCGCGGCGGATTTGATGATCCCCGTTTCGATCGGTCCGGTCTCGGTGATGCCGATGTGCAGCGGATAGTCCATCCGCGCCCGCGCCATGCGGTACGAATGTACCGTTTCCGAAACGGTCGTGCATTTCAGGGAGATCACGATGTCGTCGAATCCGCAGTCCTCCAGAAGCTTTGCGTGTCCCATCGCGCTCCGGCACATCGCTTCCGCGGGATTCTCCCGGTACAGCGGCAGGAACTGTTTTTCGATCGAGCCGCCGTTGATGCCGATGCGGATCGGTACATGATGCGCTTTACAGCAGTCCGCGACCGCCTTGACACGGTCCGCCGAGCCGATGTTGCCCGGATTGATGCGCAGCTTGTCCACGCCGTTTTCGACCGCCGCGATCGCAAGCCGGTAGTTGAAATGCACGTCCGCGACGAGCGGGATACGGATGCGTTCCCTGATCTCTCTGACCGCAGCCGCAGCCGCCTCGTCGAACACCGCGACGCGGATGATCTCGCAGCCCGCCTGTTCCAGGCGCAGGATCTGTCCGACCGTCGCATCGACGTCTCGCGTGTCCGTATTGCACATGGATTGCACGGAGACAGGCGCACCGCCGCCGATCTGTACGTTCCCGACTTTTACAAAATCTGCCATCTTACCCTCCGAAGCAGCGCATGATATCGCTTATCGTCACCGCCGCGATGAGCAGCAGCAGCGCGATCATGCCGATCAGATGCACCATGCCCTCCTTTTCGGGCGGCACGGGCTTACGGCGGATCATCTCAATGATGATGAACACGAGCCGTCCGCCGTCCAGCGCGGGCAGCGGCAGGAGGTTCATGATGCCGAGATTCACCGCGATCAGCGCCATAAACCACAGGAACAGTTCCCATGCGTCGGAAGCGGTCTCCGTCTGCGCCATTTCATCGCTTACAAAATCAACGACACCGACCATGCCGGACATATCGCGGCAGCTTGCCTGTCCCGTGATCAGCATGCCGAACGACTGATAAACGAGCTTGCCCATGCGCCACGTCTCCGGGAACGCCATATACGCTGCTTTCCCGACGGAGTATTGCTCCGTCACCTGCCTGCGGGGCACCATTCTGTATGAGATGTTCATGCGCTTGTTGCCGGTTTTCTGATCAAGAAGACTCCCGAACCGCAATGTCTCAACTGTGCCGTCGACCGTCACGTCCGTCGTTGTTACCCGATCTTCCGTCGTCTGTTCATTCGTGATCTTCGCATTCCGCAGTACGGTCACGGTCATGCCTTCCATGCTCGCATTCTGCATTGCTGTGTCGAGCGCATCCGCATCGGCAAGCTCTGTTCCGTCGATCGAAAGGATCACGTCGCCCGGCTGCATACCCGCCTTCTCCGCCGCGCCGTTCGCATATACAGTATCGACAATCAGATACGTATCCTTGCTCTGTTCCAACAGTACGTCCGCGCCGACGAGCATCACGAAGCACAGCACGGTGCAGGTGAGAATATTGACGAGCGGTCCCGCAAGCACGACAAGAAAGCGTTTCCACGCGGGTTTGGAGCTGAACAGCCGCGGATCGGGTTCCTTCGGTTCTTCGGGCTGATCCTCCGGTTCTCCGTCTTCGAACGCTTCCGGATGCTTTTTATCCGTTTCGTTATTGCCGTCCTCCCCGAAAAAGCGGCAGCTTCCGCCGATCGGCAGCGCGCGGAGCGTGAACTCCGTCTCCTTGCCCTTGATGCCGAAAAGCTTCGGGCCGAGCCCAACGGAAAACTCCGTGATCGTGAAGCCAAGCCACTTTCCCATCAGGTAGTGACCGAGCTCGTGCGTGATGACAAGCACCGAGATTCCTAAAATAACCAGCAAAATGTACCAGATCGTCATATCGTTTCCTTTATTGTTTCTTCCCGATGAATCGGTCGACGGCATACCGCGCCGCCGCGTCCGCCGCCGCGATCGTTTCCAGCGCGTCGACGGGACGGTTTTCGATGGCGTTCAGCGCCGCTTCCACGCAGTCCTCTATGTCGATAAACCCGATGCGCCCTGCAAAATACAGCTCCGCCGCGCGCTCGTTCGCGCCGTTGTACACCGTCGGCATGATCCCGTCCGCCCGCAAAGCGTCATATGCCATGCGGATCGCGCGGAAACGCTCCATGTCCGCCGGATAAAACTCCAGCGGATGCAAAAGGTCAAGTTTCAACGGCTCGCACGGGCTTTCCGTCCGTTCGGGGTACGTCAGCGCGTACTGGATCGGCAGGCGCATGTCGGGCTTCGACATGTTTGCCATGATCGTGCCGTCGCGGTATTCCACCATGCTGTGCACGATCGACTGCGGATGGATCAGCACGGAAATGTGGTCCGCATCAAAGTGAAACAAACGGCTCGCCTCGATGATCTCGAGCCCCTTGTTCATGAGCGTTGCGGAATCGAGCGTGATCTTCCGCCCCATCTTCCACGTCGGATGGTTCAGCGCAGCCTCAAGCGAAACGCCCCTGAGTTCCTCACGCGTTTTGCGGAAGAACGGACCGCCCGATGCGGTGAGGATGAGGCGTCTGACCTCGTCGCGTCTGCCGTTCTGCAGCGCCTGAAAGATCGCGCTCTGCTCGCTGTCGATCGGCAGCAGTTCCGCGCCGTAAGCAAGGAGCGCCGCGTCGACCAGAGCGCCGCCGCACACCAGACTTTCTTTATTTGCGATCGCGATGCGCTTTCCGTGCCGGATCGCGGAAAGCAGCGGCCGCAAAGCCGCATAGCCCGAGATCGCAAGCACGGTCACGTCCGCGTCCGCCGCTTCCGCAAGGCGCTCCGCGGCGTCGGGTCCCGTGAAGATCTCCGTGCCCTCCGGCAGCCGGGTCCGATCCAACGGTGCTTCCGCCGCGACGAATTCCGGATGCAGCGCGTTCGCCTGCGCGTACAGCGTTTCGGCGTCGTTTTTGCACGAAAGCCCCCGCACGGAAAAGCGATCGGCGTGCAGTCGGAGCACGTCAACGGTCTGTTTCCCGATCGAGCCGGTTGAACCCAGCAGCAAAACCGATTGTTTCATTCTATTTCGCTCCGTTCGTTTTCAGTCCGCCGAAGCGCCGTTCGCGTCCTGCAAACGCTTTCAATGCCCTGATAAGCTCGTCGCGCGTAAAGTCCGGCCATTTGACGCCGGTAAAATACAGCTCCGCGTATGCGATCTGCCAGAGCAAAAAGTTGGATACGCGTTCGTCGCCGCCGGTGCGGATCAGAAGATCGACGTCGCCGGAATCGGCGGTGTAGAGATGACGCGAGATCGCGTTCTCGTCCGCTTCCGCATTCTCCGCAAAAGCAAGTCGCATCGCGCGGACAAGCTCGGCTCTGCCGCCGTAGTTTAAGGCGATATTGAGCTTCAGCCCGGGATTTGCCGCGGTCTTTTGCTCCGCGGCGCGGACCGTCTCCTGCACCGCGGCGGGAAACCAGGAAAGGTCGCCGATGCTTTTGATGCGAACGCCGTTTGCGTGCAGCTCGTCGATCTCGCGGTTGAAATACTCGATCAGAAGCCCGCAGAGGATGCCGATCTCCTCCTTCGGGCGCTTGCGGTTTTCGGTCGAAAAGGCGTAGATTGTCAGCGATTCGACGCCGATATCCGACGTGAAGCGGATGATGTCTCTGAGCGCGTTCACGCCCGCGCGATGACCTGCGCCGCGGGGCAGTCCCTTTGCGGTCGCCCAGCGTCCGTTGCCGTCCATGACGATCGCAACGTGCTTCGGAATGCGGTCCGGAACGAGCCCGAATGTCTTGATCTCCTGCTCCGAGTATTTCTTCATGCCTTCTCCTATCGAACAAGCGGGGGCTGTCGCGTCAGCACGCAACGCCCCCTGTTTTCAAATGATGCTGTTTCTGCGAAACAACGATGTGCGCTTCACGCGTGATGCCGCTTCGCAATGATGTGCGATCTTCGATCGCGTTATACACCGATCTCCGTTTTGAACGCGGACCAGCAGACGACCGTTTCCGTTTCGGT
>CAMYWS010000163.1 GCA_947302865.1 uncultured Clostridia bacterium | reverse complement strand
CGCAGCAGCGGTATTGCCATCGATCGTCATGGTTTTTGCCATTCTGTTTCCTCCTGCTATTTTTTCGGGGTTTCCCCCTTTTTTACCAATTTGTATTATAACAAAAAACCGTGCGGACTGTCAACGCCTTCCGACCCAAAATTGCGGTTTGCCGTGCGGAAAGTTTTTTGCTTGCCAATCCAAAAGAAAGCCGTTATAATATATTTCATGAATACATTTTCGCAATTTATCTGGGAGCATGTGCTCACCTATTCGGTCATGGCGGCGATCGGCATTCTCGCCGTGTTCGGCACGGCGCTTTTGCTGTGCGTCCGCCGCGAACAGAACTGGGTGCGGCAGATGTTTCTGATGATCGCGTCGCTCCTCGGGCTGATGGGCGGGGCGAAGCTGTTCGGCGCGATCTCCTACGCGACGCATCTTTACGCGCGCGGCGAAGAGATCACGCTCATACGCTGCTTTACGGAGTCCGGCATCGTGTTTTACGGCGGACTTTTGGGATATTTTCTGACCTTCTGGGTCCTCTCGAAATGGCTGCTTCCGAGAAGGCGTCTCGGGCGCGACATCGTCGCGGTCACGACGCCGCTGTTTCACGGGATCGCGCGCATCGGCTGCTACCTCGGCCGCGACTACAACGATTTCGGCGAGATCGTCTGGCATCCGTGCTGCTACGGCAAACAGTACCCCGACAGCGCGTTCTGCTCGCACTTCTGGGACAACCGGCTGCCGGTGCAGCTCTTTGAATCGGCGTTCAACTTCATCCTGTTCGCCGTGCTGCTCACCCTCTTCCTTCGCGAAACGAAGGATGATCGCCGCGGGCGCATGGTGTATTTCTACCTGTTCCCCTACGCGGTCTTCCGCTTCATCATCGAATTCTTCCGCGGCGACGCGGTGCGCGGCGGCTTCGGCGCGCTGTCGTTCTCGCAGGCCGTCAGCATCCTGATCGTCGTCTGGCTTGTCGTGTTCCTGATCCTCAAAAAAACCGGCGTCATCAAATCCCTGCCGGTCGATCCGTACGATCCCGGCGTGGACCTCTACCGCCTCGGCAAAACGCCCGTGAAAGAGCCGATCGTCTTCTGTGAGGGCGACACGGATGAAAAAAAAGAGTCTTCGCCGAAAGACGCGGAATGACACATCCGCAGTTCCCGGAAGAACACGGAGGAACGCATGAAGGACGCCGTCCTCGCCTATCTGAATGAAACATACCGTCCGCGAGCCGTATTTCTGTACGGCTCGTTTCAGCGCGGGGATCAGGATGCGTACAGCGATTTTGACTGCTCGCTGATCGTCGACGAGAAGCCGCGTAAGCATGACGATACCGTGATCTGCGGCGTTCCTCTCGACTGTTTTCTGTTCACCGCAGCAGAAGCGGAAACCGAGGATCCGGACGTCTTTCTGCCCGTTTATGACGCGCAGATCGTACAGGATGACGGCATAGGCGTGCGGCTTCAGACCCGTGTGCGCGACTATGTGCACGCCCATGAACGGATCGACGATGAGGAGAAAGCATTTATCCGCGCATGGATCCGAAAGGCCGTAAAGCGCGCCGAAAAGGACGACGACGAAGGAAACTTTCGCGCTGTGGCGTTTCTTTGGGAAAGCCTGACGGATTACTGTTTTCTGCGGGATCGGTTCTATTTCGGAAGCAAGCAAACGATCGCCGATCTCAAGCGGCTTGATCCCGACGGCTACGATCTGTTTCACAGGGCGATCACCGAAAAGAGCCCTGACGCAATCGCCGCATGGGCAGAATATGTGATTCAGAAATAATACAGATCAACAGCGTTTGAAAAGCAAGCCCGATCGGGCTTGCTTTGCTTTACTTTTCCATACGGATCAGAAACTCGTTTGTGTCGTCCACGCGCTTCCTTTCGCCGGTCTTATGAAAGCCGTGCCGTTCGTAAAAGCGGATCGCGCGGAGGTTTTTTTCGAGCGCAAAGAGCCGCCTGCCGCCGAGCGCGTCGACCGCATAGCGGAACAGCGCGCCGCCGATGCCCTGATCCTGTAAAACCGGCTCGACGAACAGCTTTTCGATCTCCCCGCCGTTTACGCGGACAAAGCCCTTCAGAACGCCGTCGTCATAAACGGCGGTATGCGCGATGATCCCGGGCTCCGCCGCGTAGAACGCCGTCAGGTTCGGTACGGTCTTCTCGCCGAAATAGTACCGGTCGGACCGGAAGATCGGGTAAAAGTACAGCCGGTAATTGAATATCTCGATCTCCGCGATGCGGTTCAGATCCTCCGTCCGCGCCGGACGAATGTGCTCCATGCCGTTCATCCGCGCGCCTCCTCAGACAAGCCCGACCCTGCTGTTCTTCCGCTTTTCTTCGTCGGTCAGCGAAGCGTAATCGACGAGGTCGTGATGCATCTTTGCAAGGTCGTTACGGCGGCTTTTATCGTGCGTTCCGCTGTAAACGTACCCTTCCGAACGGATGTACGCGTTCCATCTGCAATGTTCAAGCCGCTCGATCCCGACCCGCTCCGCGTCGTTCAGCGCTTCCTCCTTCCTGTCGGCGCCGGGAATCCCGCACGCCGCCCGCGCGCGCTGATGGAGCGCGGACGCCACGGAGGAATTGTAGTTATACTCGTACTGCCAGAACTCCTCCTCCTTCGCGCCGTCCCACCCGAGGTGACACCGCAGCGCGGCCGCTTCAAGCTCGGAATTCAGGATCACCGCTTCGGAGAACGAGGTCTCGAGGTCGCCGACGAACTCGATCCCGTACGGCTGCCCGCGGAAATTGGTCACGCCGGAAAGCGCCTTCCGTTCCTCGGAACTGAACACGATCGACCGGATCACGGGATGCGCGCCCATGCGCTCGAACAGCATCCGGAGCTCCACCGCCGTTTTGATGTTCTTCTCGTCCGAGCCGAGGGAAACGAACGCAAACGTGGTCCCTGCCCGCTTTCCGATCTCGTCCGCAAAGGTCTTTGTATCCGCGTCGATCCCGGAATGGATGCGGATCGTGTATTCCGCTTCGCCGGGGATCACGACGCCGTTGTACGCCTCCGCCATCAGCTCCGGCGCAAGCGCGCGGAAGCGGTCCTCCGCTTTTTCGTCGGCGTCGTACACGTCGATCTCCACATGGAAGCCGTCCATCTGGCAGTACCAGCTGAGCGCCTTGAGCATTTCGGTGCCGTGGCGGCCGAGACCGACGATGACTGCGGAAATCTGTCTGTCCCCGTTCGGCAGCGGTCTTGCGTTTTGAAAGAGCGCTTCGCCGTTTTCATAGAGGATGCGGTTGATCAGCGAACGGATCTCGTTGACCCTGCGGACCTTCATCCTGCCCTTGTCCGCTTTCGTCAGCAGCAGCTCGCCGTCGATCCGCGATGAAAGAACGAACAGTCTTGTACGCTCCCTCTGCCGGTAGCGTTCGATCAGTTTGAGAGACTGGTTGACGTTTTCGGTCTCATCCTCGCCGATCGCGAAGAAAACGATCCGCGCCTTGCGGTAATGCGCATTGAAATTGATCGAAAGGATGTCCTTCTTGAACAGGACCGCGTGCAGCTCGCGGGCAGAATCCATGCGTTCGTTCGAGACCTCGTCGCTGTCGTCGAACACGTCCGTATATACGAGCAGCGCGCGCCTGTGATTCCGCTTGATGTCCGCGCCGAGCGCAAGCGACCGTTCGTTAAGTTCGGAGAACACGTACACGTCGCGGAAGAACCGCAGCATGAAGTCCGCGTATGCGGTCACGTTGCGGAAGAATGAGAGCAGAAACCCGAAGGTCAGGATGGGCGCGCCCAGAAATGCGATCGAAAGGAAGCGCGAATAGAACGCGGAAAGCCACGCCGCAGGGCAGAGCGCGCAGTCCTGGATGATCCCGCGGTCCGCGTCGAGCGTGAACGCCTGCAGGGTGTGATGCAGCGAGAACGCGATCGTCTTCAGGACCGGATCCCGCGATCCCGCAAGCGTCGCGCCGTAGACCGGAAGCATGCAGACGAAAACCGAAACGAACACGCCGATCACGATCATATGGAACGGTGTCAGCACCCGTCCCCTCGCACGGTTTCCGAAATACAGATACAATGCCGCCGCGACCGCCGCCGTCAGCACGAACACCGCGACCGCAAAACACACATACCAGATCATAGACCAAACGCCTTCCCTGTCATTGTTACCTCATACTTTACT